>NZ_CP092489.1:1042500-1342500 GCF_025643335.1 Endozoicomonas sp. Mp262
ATCGGCTTAAAGATATGATCATCAGAGGGGGCTTTAATATTTATCCAAGAGAAGTTGAAGAAGTATTAATTACACACCCGGCTATTCAGATGGTTGCAGTGATTGGTGTGCCCGATGATCACTATGTAGAAGAAATTATGGCCTGCATAGTCTTGAATGACGGAGCTAAAGCCTCTCCTGACAGCATTAAAGAGTGGTCACAAAAACAGCTAGGAAGCTACAAATATCCCCGCCATATCAAAATTTTAGAACAACTCCCCCTGACCTCAACGGGAAAAATATTAAAACGGGAACTGCGTTCCCAGATAATCCCGGAACAGCTATAAACCCAATAAAAAAAAGCCCGGAAATTATCCAGGCTTTTTTATCACTTAATAGCTATCAGGCATTGGTGGCAACAAAGTACCGTGGATCCTCAATCACATTCACTTCAACCAGATTTCCAGCTTTACTCAGAAGCTGCTGACAGTCAAAACTCAGGTGGCGTAAATGCACTCTACGGCCACTGTTCATATAGCGCTCTGCCAACGCATCTATAGCCTCAAGGCCAGAGTGGTCACAAACCCTGGAGTCTGCAAAATCCACAATCACATCCTGGTTATCATCCCTGGGGCTGAATTGCTTAAGGAAATGACTGGTGGCACCAAAAAACAGAGGGCCATGGACTTTATACACAGTAGATCCCTTATCATCTTCAAGCTTTTCTACCCGAATCTGTTTGGCATGCTTCCAGGCAAAAACCAGAGCAGACACAATGACACCGATTAGCACAGCTACAGCCAGATCCGTTACCACTGTTACCGCAGAAACCAGGATAAGCACAAAAGCATCTCCTTTGGGAACCTTGCGAATAATACGGAAGCTGGCCCACTCAAAGGTACCGAGTACAACAATAAACATGACTCCCACCAGTGCCGCAACAGGAATCTTTTCAATCAGAGTGGAACCTACCAGAATAAATACCAGTAAGAACAGTGCCGCAGCAATACCAGAGAGACGACCACGACCACCGGAGTTCACATTAATCATACTCTGGCCGATCATGGCACAGCCGCCCATCCCACCAAAGAATCCGGTAACAATATTGGCAACACCCTGCCCTACACATTCACGGTTACTGCTACCATGGGTTTCAGTGATTTCATCTACCATGCGTAGCGTCAATAGCGATTCAATCAGGCCAATGGCTGCAAGAATCAGGGAGTAAGGAAGAATGATGGTTAAAGTCTCCAGATTGAAGGGCACTAAAGGTATATGAAAGCTGGGTAATCCTCCCGCAATCTTTGCAACATCACCCACATTCCGGGTATCCAGTCCCAGGAAGATGACCAGGCCACTTACAGTAACGATGGCTACCAGAGATGATGGGATAGCTGTCGTCAGTTTTGGCAGGAAGTGAATAATAGCCATGGTCAACGCCACCAGCCCCAGCATCATATAAAGGGACTCACCCTGCATCCAAGCAACATCAATAACACTGCCTTCCATAAGGGTGCCCGTTAACCAGCCGGCTTCCCCGTGGATACCAAACTGTCCCAGCTGGGCCAGGAAGATAACGATTGCCAGGCCGTTAACAAATCCAAGCATGACCGGATGGGGTACCATTCGGATAAACTTCCCCAGCTTTAATAGGCCTGCGAGAATCTGAAAGAGTCCCATGAGGACAACAGCAGAAAAAAGATACTCAACGCCATGGTTAGCCACCAGAGAGACCATAACCACCGCCAGGGCCCCGGTTGCACCGGATATCATTCCCGGACGACCACCAATGGCAGCGGTAATAAGCCCAACCATAAAAGCAGCATAGAGTCCAACCAGGGGTTCTACACCTGCCACAAATGCAAAAGCTACAGCCTCAGGCACTAGAGCCAGGGCAACTGTCAGCCCCGACAATAAGTCATTCTTGAGACTGGCAACCTTACTTGCCTGTAAATCGAACAATGCAGTCCTCCAAAAGACGCTAATATCAATGCAGCGGTGCCTTGTCAGACTATTTATTCACTTGCTCGAAAGCAAAAACGTACAGTCCTCCCGGCAGAGCCCCGCATAGAAATATATATAAAAAGGGATAAATATATGGATACAGGCGTACCCAGCGAATATCTGTCGGCTACATGCTCAATATCTGGTTATCATTATGCTCATGCTAAATGCAGTGACAGCTGAACCCGGATTCAGCTTTGTTGCAAACCAACGACTGAATTCAGGTTAAATAAGGGCGCGGATTCTAATGAACTCCCCAGTTAAAGACAACCAGTGGAATCGCCTAAAATAGAGAAACTGGGAGTAAGATAGGCAGTGAAAAACCTGCAAAAAAAAACAAAAATCTGCGTCAATTAAGCGTTGATGTACTGTAAGTACTCTTCATAAACATCTTTATCGATTTCAACGCCCTTGTTCCCCCCATAAAGACGATCATTTTGATCTTTACGTGGTCCTGAAATCCAATAGTGGTGACCAGACTCGACATCAAAGTAGTTTGCCTTAAACCCACTGCCTTTTAAGCTTTGAAATTTCTTCCCACGGTAGTAAAGCGTTTTTCCTGACTTTGAAGAATAAACCCTACCAATGCGGGCATCACCTTCCAACCCTTCAGACTTATCTTCGATATACATTATTCTAGATCGAGATAATTTAAATTCTGACGGAACTGCTTCTTCGCCGTCGAATTCCTGATCCTGCTGATAATTGCCCATGAAAATATTTAACGGTCAACAGAGCGTAGACTAGATATCTTCCCAGTAGTCATCGCCACACAAAGAACTGAGTCGCTTGGTTTCTTCCCGATCTTCCAAAGCACGTCGAATTTGAAGAGCTCGCTTGGAGCCTTTCTCATGAAGCTCTTCTTTTTGAATCCCCTGATCCAGAAGGAATTCTTTTTCGATTTTACTGTCCTTCGCCATAGCAGCATCCTCTTGTTATATTTTGTCGTATGATGCCTCTCGACGGTTCCAATTTTATTAAATCCAACCTGTACGTACAAGTACTAACTTTGTAGCGAAGTGTAAACCAATAATTACTTTCATGTATCTTTTACTTTTTTAATACCCATTGAGAAGACCCCCTAAAAGCTGCTTTACTGGCAATCAATGATTTCAAGCCTGAACCAAACTTATGGATGTAACACCAATTCTTGACTCCCTGAATGACGCCCAGCGCGAGGCGGTCACTTCACCTGTATCCTCCATGCTGGTTCTGGCCGGCGCCGGCAGTGGCAAGACCCGTGTACTTGTTCACCGTATCGCCTGGCTGGTACAAGCTGAGGCTATGTCCCCCTATTCCATTATGGCAGTAACCTTTACCAATAAAGCGGCAGCAGAAATGCGCTCGCGCATTGAATCGCTACTGGGTATTCCCCCCCGGGGAATGTGGGTAGGCACCTTCCACGGCCTGTCACATCGGTTGCTACGGTCTCACTGGAAAGATGCACGGCTCCCGGAAAGCTTCCAGATTCTCGACAGTGATGATCAGCTAAGGATTATCAAGCGAATTATGCGTTCCATGCAGCTGGATGAGCAGAAGTGGCCTCCCCGGCAGGCCCAGTGGTATATCAATAGTAAAAAGGATGAAGGGCTGAGGCCTGACTACATCGAGCCAGGCTATGATCCCTTTGAAAAGACCATGCTCACCGTTTACCGGGCATACCATGAATACTGTGAACAAGCCGGTGTGGTGGACTTTGGAGAGCTACTGCTCAGGGCTCATGAATTGATGCTGAAACGTTCTGATATTCTCCAGCATTACCAGCAACGCTTTCGCTATGTTCTGGTGGATGAGTTTCAGGATACTAACGCGGTGCAATACGCCTGGCTGAGGCTATTAACCGGTGACCAGGATAAACTGATGGTTGTGGGTGATGATGATCAGTCTATCTATGGCTGGCGAGGCGCCCGGATAGAAAATATACGTCAGTTTTCTGCTGATTTCTCCAAAGCAAAAACCATTCGACTTGAACAGAATTACCGGTCAACTGGCGCTATTCTGAAAGCAGCCAATGCTGTGATAGCCAATAACCCGGACCGCCTGGGCAAAGAACTGTGGACTGACGGCAATGATGGCGATCCCATCAATTTATACGCTGGCTTTAATGAAATGGATGAAGCCCGTTTTATTACCGATCGTATAAAGGACGCCATCAAGAAAGGGACAAGCCGTTCAGACATCGCCATTCTTTACCGCTCAAATGCCCAATCACGTATTCTTGAAGAAGCTATGCTGAAAGCCGCCATTCCCTACCGGATTTATGGTGGACAGCGCTTCTTCGAGCGGGCAGAAATCAAAAATGCCCTCGCCTATCTTCGTCTTACTAGCAACCCCCACGACAACACCTCCATTGAGCGAGTCATCAATATTCCCACCCGGGGCATTGGTGAAAAGACGGTGGAGAAGCTAAGGGAAGTGGCGCGAAGTCAGGATGTATCACTCTGGTCAGCAATTAACCATCTCACAAAACACTCACAAATAGGAGGTAAAGCGGGTCGCTCTTTAGCCAGCTTCGTTGAACTCATCCAATCCCTCAGCAATTCTGGTGATGAGCTGGAGCTGGGAGAGCTGGCAGACAATGTAGTGACCATGACCGGCCTGATAGACCACCACGGTAAAGAAAAAGGGGAAAAAGGAAGGGCCAGAATTGAGAACCTGGAAGAACTGGTCACTGCCTGTCGACAATTCGATATGGATGATATGGATCTGGAGGAAAGCGACGCTCCCATGTCCCCTCTGGATGCATTCCTGGCTCATGCCGCACTGGAGTCAGGGGAAAGCCAGGCCGATCAGTTCTCAGACAGTGTCCAGATGATGACCCTGCACTCAGCTAAGGGACTTGAATTTTCCACCGTATTTCTTGCCGGTGTGGAAGAAGGCCTGTTTCCTCACAAGATGTCTCTGGATGAGGGCAACCTTGAAGAAGAGCGCCGGCTTTGTTACGTAGGTATTACCCGGGCCATGGAGCAACTGTATCTGACCTACGCTGAAACCCGGCGGCTCTACGGCTCAGAAAGCCGTAACCGGCCATCCCGGTTTATTAAGGAAATTCCCGGAGAGCTGATTCAGGAAGTCAGACTAGGTGGCAGAATCACCCGGCCTGTTGCTGTTCGTAAGAACCCCGCATCACCGGATCATGGACTATCCCTTGGCCAGAGGGTTCACCATGATGTTTTTGGAGAAGGCGTAGTAGTCAACTATGAAGGGGAAGGCAAACAAGCCAGAATCCAGATTAACTTTGATACTGAAGGTAGCAAGTGGCTGATGATGGCTTACGCTAACTTGCAGGCGGTTTAATACTAAACCGCGCCCAGTTAGAAAACCACAGGCACACTTAACCAACCTCGGTTTTCTAACTGGACGCGGCTTAGCTCCCCGGTTCTATAATCAATCAATTCCTCTCTCACAGAGCAAGCCATCTATTATGTATAACCTGAATCCGTGATTTCTTGATTTGCCCGGCAGTTTTGAAAATGTGCTGATTAATTTTTTCCTTTGAAAATAACTCGGGTTATTGATTGAAGTGTTTTTATGTCGTTTTTAAGCATAAATGCTGATCAAAATATCATCAAACTTGAAGACAGGTTGAAAGAAGCCCTACCGTTATCAATACAGTACTTTCTCATTTATGGCATTTTTTTCTATCTCGCTATTCAATCAACAAAGTGCATGCTGGCTTATTAATTGATGGAAAGACCTGAAACCAGGACAGTAACGACCAAAGCGTAGCCGGTATTGATGTCCTTTTTTCAGAAGACGGGCAGCCAGGTAGATGAGTTCCTGTATCACGGTTTTTAACCGGCGTCGTTTGGCTTTATGACGTACCGGCGCATCTGGCCCGAGCAAGCAACTCTGCCCCATGTAGCGCAGAATGTTATAGACCAGTGCACCCAAACACATCACCAGGTCGTTGGTGTCAAACTTGCCTGAAGGCAGGCGCTCTAAATCCATATCAGTCTTCAACTCACTGTGAAACTGCTCGCTGGTCGCATGATCCTCATAAAGATTAATGATCTGATCATCGCTGTAGTCAGCTTCGCTGAGTGTTGTCCACCATCCTTCCAGCTCATAATCGGGTGTCAGAAATCTCTGCCCTACAGTATCAGTGGTACGCTTGATAATGCGAATAATCAGACGCTGGTTACCATAGTTGGTTTCATAGACGGTTGAGAGTGTCGCATAACTCTTTCCTGGACGCGACTCCTCCCATTTGACTTGCTTTTCTTCAAAAATGGGGAGCCAGTGTTCCTTGGTGTGATACTTTCTTGGGTTGAGCTTGATAATGTGATTCACACCTTTGAACCCGGCGATTTCCCGGCGCGATTCCTCAGCATCGTGGCCACTATCAAGGCGAACCAGAATAGGCGCTCGGGTCAAACGTCGGCTGCGGTGCAGCACTGCTTGTAAAAAGCCAATAAAATCATTCTGGGAGTGCTGAGAGCCTGGGCGTAATTCACATCCCAGGCACCAGCCTTCGCAGCCAAAGTAAGCGGCAATAGGGGCATAACCAAAGAATTTTTTATACGTGTACTCGACCCCCTCCTTTTTGGTATTGCTGTTATCCATAGGGAATACGTCGATATCCAGTGGTATGTGCTGCTTCTTATCGAGTTTTTTCGGAAGGGGTGTGACGGGCACCTGAAGATTAACCAGGACATCGGTAAGGCTGTCCTCGATGAAAGGAATCAGTTGGGCGGCATCTTCATTGAAACGCTGTCTTAAGCGGCTGGCTGAAGGCATTTGTTTAATGCCCATTGCCAACCGGAACCAGTCGTTATCCCGGTTATTATCAACATTATCAAAATCACTTTTACCCTGAGCCAGTTGGCCGCAGTAAGCTCTGATCAGGTCGATATGAGTGATACGGTGCCTTTTTTTTATTTTGCGCAGGGATTTGCTTAACGCTGTCTTTTTGTTGAGTGCATGACCAACGAAATAAAGCCCTGCGACCGGTGTATAAAATTCCGTCTGTGATTGTTCAATTTTCAGTTTCACAAAAATGCACCCAGGTGGTGAAAATTAGAGTGGGTGCATTTTAACTTGGAACTTACGTTTTGTGGTTGATCCAGAGGAGTTGGGCTACAGTGAACTCACGGATTCAGGTATAAAAAATTAAAATCACTAAGAATTATTATTTTGTTCAGCCTATTTACTTTTTCCAATAACCTCCAGGCTCTAACCTATGATGTTTTTCTACATACAGATAAGATTGGAATAATTGATCTGACTTCAGGCGAATTCATAGATAAAAAACATGATCCCAGAGATAATTCAATGCCCTATCTTGAGCTATACAGAGATCAAATCAATACAGCATTAGAATTAATCCATGCTATTTCTTCTTGTTTTAATAATAAACAATACTCTTATTATGGTTCTCTTAGAGAAGGAAGCGAAAATACAACGCTTACATTTCCTCCCCCATTTCAAAACCTTACTTATTCAATAAAAGATAGATTAGTTACAACTATTGTAGAGGGCTTATCCTTAGACATGATGATATTGCATCCATCAATGGAGGAATGTTCAGGCATATTCTTTCACTTAATCCTGGGATTCAATAGTATCCTTATGGAAAGAGGAGTCCCAATAGCAATCAGCGCTATAGCATCAGAAGAAAAACAACCAATAACTCCAGCAATGAGGGCCATACCCCCAAAGGCCATTACCATTATTCATGAAAAGCTGGAAGGAGCCTTTATTCATACCCAATCAATAACGCAACAGGTTAAAATAGAAATAATTCATAAAATGAGAAAGCTATTATCCCAACATCACAGCATGAATCCCGCACCACAAAATTCCCCGAAGGAAGAACAGACTAAGCCTCCCCTCCAATTTAATGAGCTTCAACAACGACTCGAGCAAATAAGTTTAACGCAGCAGGAAAATAGTGGAGAGGATAGAGTATTTAAAAGCCAAGGCAGAACAAGGCATTACTCAGAACCCTGCACAAAAAGAAAGAAATTTTATAGTGATAGCCCTAAACAAAGTCCTAATTTATCAAAAAAACGACATCATTCAGCATCAGGCTATGACGAAAAATAAGATGCCGCCTTTGCATCAGAATACTTTTAAAACAAACCCTATCTTTAGCAGCAAGGTTTATAAGCTATTTTGGTTCGCCAGGCACCAGCGTGCCCGTTTTAAAATAGCACTCTTTTCATCCTTACCCAACTTGTCCCAATTTTTATACACAAGGGCCACCCTTGGGTTTTTCTCAAGCCGCTTTCGATGCAGGGACATAAAATGCCAATAAAGGCTATTCAAAGGGCAGGACTTAGCCGAGGTTTTATCTTTTACCTGATAATAACAGCCACTACAGTAATCACTCATCTTGTTAATATAATTCCCACTGGCGGCATAAGGCTTAGAAGCCACCAGCCCTCCATCAGCAAACTGGCTCATTCCCCGGGTATTGGGCAGCTCCACCCATTCAATGGCATCTACATAAATACCCAAATACCACTGATCCACCTGGTCAGGGTTGATTCCTGCAAGTAAACAGTAATTACCAGTCACCATCAATCGTTGAATATGGTGGGCATAAGCAAATTCCAACGACTGGGAAATAGCCTGCTTCATACACGCCATACGGGTATTGCCCGTCCAGAAAAAATCAGGCAGATCACCACTGGCCTGCAACGCATTACAATTGCTATAAGCCGGCATATTAGACCAATAAACGCCCCGTATATACTCACGCCAGCCCAGAATCTGACGAATAAATCCTTCCACCTGGGCAAGGGATATGGTTTCTTTTGAACTCTGCCAGGCAGATAACACTGCCTGAATAACCTGCATGGGGTGCAGCATTTTAGTATTTAAGGCAAAAGACAGCCGGGAGTGATAAAGGCTCCATTGGTGGCGACTATTGCCCGTCATGGCATCCTGATACCGGCCAAAACAGGGAAGGCAGTGCTGACAAAAATACTGAAGTAACTGAAGTCCTTGCTTTCTGGTAACAGGCCAAAGAATGGATTCCGCAGTATGGCCGAATGAACGGATATGGTGCCGATGAACCCTCTCCAGAACCTCTTTAACCTTATTTGTGAACAACAGGGGTTCCGGTATATCTTCCAGTGCATCCGCTTTAAGCTTCTGCCGATTATCTGCATCGAAGTTCCAGCGCTCACCAACAGGCTTGCCGTCTTCTATCAATATATCGAAACGCTTTCGCATTTTTCGATAGAAGCTTTCCATCCTGCCGGGCTTGCCCGCTGGAAAATAGTGGGCAAGCTCTGAAAAAGGAACAAGGAAGTGTTCGGTATCACAAGCAGTCACAGTGACATCTTTGCCCAATGTTAACTGCTCCAGCTGTGTTTTTAGTCTGTACTCATCAGGGTGTTGATACTCAAATCGGGCAACACCGTATTTTGCCACAAAGTGCTGAATTAATTCAGGCAAGTCCTTAAAGGCCGCCGTGTCATCCAGAGTCATATGATGAACATGGTGACCCGACTTGGCCAAAGCATCAGCAAACTGTTTCATTGCCAGAAAAAATGAGCAGATTTTCTGTATATGGTGACAGACATAATCTGTCTCTTGCTTCAGTTCAGCAACAAGGTAGAGACAACGCTTATCTTTTTTGGAAAACCAACTGTGGCTGGCATTAAGCTGATCTCCCAGGATTAACCGAAGGGTTTTATAATTTTTCATGAATCCTTCCGGGTTTTCGATTTCTGCGACAGCATTCAGAGCAATATTTCACGCTCTCCCAATAGGGTTAAACCAGCTTAGTGCCAAGTGGGTCGCTTAAACAACCCCGGATATTGGTCGATACAGAATTGACATAATCCTCCATCGACACAGGCTGACAACATGGCAAAACACACCATCCAGCAGGCTATGGTATTGACCGGCAGGGGGCGAAAAACCCTTTACCGTTATATGGAAAAAGGTAAGCTTTCATACAGGGTTGGAGAGGATAACCGGCGCTATTTTGAGTCATCAGAATTACAGCGGGTCTTTGGCCAACTTCACTCCATTGACACACTGGAGGCATCCAGGCGCAAGAACAAAACCGACACACAGATTGACCTGCTCGTTATGCTGGTTGAGGAGCTAAAGCAGCTCACCGAAATGACCCAAAGCCAAATCACGCATTTGGAAGCCATTCAGAAAGCTGTCACACCTTCTGTATCACCAGCTCAGGAAGCACAAATAGAGGATAAACAGGCTGATACTGAAAAACACCACTATTCCGATATTATTCAGCGAATGAAGGAAGGTGTAGTTACCTCTTAAATCAAAGCGCCCTGATAATCAAAACTAATTAGCCTGGCAAAGCCCATAGTTTCCAGGGCCGGGGCTATTTTCCCATTATCAGACAATTCCCCGGTGTGGATGAAGATATCCCTGATCGCTCCCGCTTTTTCCTCAGGAGCCATCCCCAGCAAATAAGAGACCCTGCGAGCAATCGCAGCGCCTGAGTCCACCCAATCCACCGGGCATGGAACCACAGACTGCAGGAGATCCCTGAGCAGAGGAAAGTGGGTACAGCCCAGCACAATGACATCCGGCCGGAGTTTCCCTGCAAAAAAAGGCGCAACAATGGCTTTCAGGACTTCTTGAGCAATGGATTCACCCCGCAAATACTGTTCGGCAAGATGAACCAGTTCACTGGAGCCCACCCTGATCACCTGGCAATCACTGGCAAAATCATGAATCAGCTGATCTGTATACTCCCTGCGAACAGTACCTGGTGTCGCCAGCAGACCTATACACCGTTTTTCTGAACGTTCACTGGCGGTTTTAATAGCCGGTACAACGCCAACTACAGGAATATCGAGGATTTGCCTTACTCGAGGCAAAGAAACGGTACTGGCTGTATTACAGGCAATCACCACCAATGAGGGGTCATATCGACGGGTGAGTTCTGCCAGGTAGTGACAGGTTCGGTCAACCACCTCACTCTCAGAGCGTGAACCGTAGGGAAAACCTGCGCTATCTGAGCAGTAAATCACTTTCAGGGAAGGCAGCATTTGCTTAACCTCCTGATAGATAGTCAATCCTCCCACCCCGGAGTCAAAGATGATAATGGGTTGTGTCTGCTTCTGCATTAAGACTCAGTCATTATTTGTAAATCACTAAACCGCCTAGACTAGATCCTGGGGCATCATTTGCAAATAAGTATTATGAGCGGCTCCCTTCTTCCCTCTGACTTTGACACTTTAGACAATAAGCCGCTTCTGGCCGGGCTTTCAGTCGCGAATAGCCAATGTCTTCGTCACAATCCAGACAATAGCCATAGTCTCCGGTTTCCACCCTTGCTAATGCCGCCAGTACTTTCCTCAACTGCGCCTGATGCTGCTCCTTGTTTGCCAAAGCCATACTCTGCTGCTGAAGCGCATCCACCCTGGAGACCCGGCCATAGGCCTGCTGGTCAAGAACAACCGTCTGGGTTGAGTCTGCTGATACCTCTAAAGCCACCTTCAGCTCATGACGTAAGGTATCCAGAGTCTCCTTAAGTTCTTTCAGCTGTAACTCACTTAGCTCTTCCACTTCTTATTTCCCTTCTGCATAAATAAACCTTATCCGTAGAACTAACATAAATTCATACTGGACAAGTTTGTGAAGTCATGGCAGTTTTCTATGCCCATACACCAGCCGCCCTTGCGAGCCAGAGATCTGTCATGATCGCACCTGCATTTCACGAACAACTTTCCCAATACCCGGCAAACGCTGTTGCTATCCTCAATAATCTCAAAAACCAACAGGGTCGACTTGATCCCGACCAACTTCAGAAGTTGATGGTATGCCTTGACTTGTCTTGGGAACCCTTACTAAAAACATTGCTTACCCTGGCTGCATCCTTGAGCACTAACCCTGTTTCCAGGTTTGCTGTGGGTGCGATTGTTGAAGGCTATAGAGAACATGGACACGGGCCTTTATATTTTGGCGCTAATCTGGAGATGGCAGGCCATCCCCTGAAATATGCGATCCATGCAGAACAAGCTGCCGTCTGTAATGCCTGGCATCAGGGTGAAACCCGAATCCGCCGCCTTATTGTCAATGAAACCCCATGCGGCCACTGCCGCCAGTTCCTCAACGAATTGAATGAAGTGGATAAGACTGAATTTATCGTTAGCCATATTGGTAGCGAGAAAAAATCAGCCTATGGTATTTCAGACCTTCTTCCTGATTCCTTTGGACCAGCGGATCTTGGCCAGGAAGACCGTCTTCTTTCATCAACACCCGTCAAGATTGAGCTACCCTCACAATTGATCGAGGATGAACTGGCTGTTGCCGCTGCCAGGGCTGCATCAGCCAGCTATGCCCCCTATTCCGGATGCAACTCTGGTATTGCGCTTAGACTGAAAGATGGCCGTATAATAACCGGTCGTTATGCTGCTAATGCCGCATTTAATCCGGGAATGCCCGCTATAGAGTCAGCGCTGGTGAACTGGCGCCTTGCTAATCTTACTGCCACTGAAACTGAACTAACAGATGCCGTTCTAGTGGAAAAAAATGATGTCATTTCCCACAAGGCGATGACAGAGGCAGTACTGGCCGATCATGGCATCCGGTTGAGGTACATCGCTGTATAATTGCCAAGGGCTGTTGAGGTTCTTCTCGTTCCCGGCGTCTCGCTGGGAACAAGGGGCACACCTGTACAAGCATTAACGCCTGGTTGCACCAGAGAAGTTCACCCCTTCTTGCAAGATCGGCATATTTGCATAGTACCCTCAACTGGAAAAAGCACCTATAACAGGGTAGTCTGACCCGTTTCTTTCAACGCTCCCTAACTATCGAGACAGGATCATGGTCATAACACGACACTAAGCCACAACATCCTCCAATACGATGTTGTGGCATGATAGCGATAAGACATGCCACAGGTTGATAGCAAACAATCTTATGGTGAAATTGTGTCGTTAAAAAATAGATGGCGCCTTTCTCTTCAGCAGTCCCTGTTGTTAATGGTTCCTTTTGACCTTCTTGCTTCTTTAGGTATGGATGCTTACCTGCCAGCCATACCGGATATTACAGATACATTTTCAGCACCAGCCAGTACCGTTCAGCTAACCCTGTCTCTGTATATGCTAGTGCTTGGCTTAGGACAGCTTTTTTTTGGCCCTCTCTCCGATAGATACGGACGTCGTCCAATATTGCTTGGAGGTAATCTGCTGTTTATTTTCAGCTCCATTGGCCTGACTCTAGCACCCGGTATCGAAGCATTTATTATATTGCGTGTCTTTCAGGGTATCGGGGCTTCCGCCACTCTGGTAGCAACCTTTGCAGCCGTTCGTGATGCATTTGGCCACCAGAAAGAAAGCACTACGATTTATGCGCTACTGGGTGCAATGCTTGCATTTGTCCCAGCCTTCGGTCCAATGATTGGTGCAATCATTATTACCCTTTCTCACTGGAAAGTTATTTTCCTTATTCTGGCCGGTATTGCTATTTGTGCAGGCATACACGCTTTTTTCCGGTGGCCTGAAACCAGTGGAAACCATATCAGGGAACCACTGTTACCTATCTTTAAAAGCGTTATATCATCCCCGAAATTCTGGTTATTCACGCTGGCCTTTTCAGTGGCCATGGGGTCTTTCTTTGTTTATTTTTCCATAGCTCCTTACATTCTGATAGAACGACTGGGTTATTCACCCGCCAGTTTCAGCCTTCTCTTTGCTTGCGCAGCATTGGCAATGATTGTCACAAGCCGTTTTGTAGGACAAGTTGTCGAGCATCTTGGAACCAATAACACATTAAAACTGGGTATGAGCTGTATCCTTTCCGGGGCTATTGCAATGGCAATAGCCGGATATTTCTTAAATACAAGTGCAGCTTCTTTTATTATTCCCATGCTTCTTGTGGCTGTTGGCATCAGTTGTACCTGTGCTGTATCGGCTAACGGCGCTCTGTCTGATTTCCCAAAAACTGCTGGAACTGCGGTAGCTTTCTATTACTGTATTGAGGCAGTGATTGTCAGTGTATTCGGCTCCCTGGTTGTTACCCTGCTTCCTCCCAACACGGTATGGCCTTTGGTTGTATTTTGTGTATTGGGAGTAACCATCGTATTGGCGGCTATACATTTCATTAATGATTAAGCAGCAATTCCCGCAAACCAGATTCCGGCTGGCACATTTTCAGTTAATTAAAAATGATTTTATCGCGGATGAACAGAGCCAGACTGCTGCTATATCGGCAGTCGGTTTTAATGACAGGTAACACAGGTCACAGGGCTAACATCAACGCTCTATGTCGTATCGACAGTCAGCAACTTCAAGCTCACACTTCGCCCTTCAATGATAGCTGTAAATACGTCTGTCCAGTTATCAATGCAGAACCAGTCAAACAGCCCTCGTATGGCATGCCAGAATGCCTTTTTAGACTTTTTTATCTTGAGCGCTTCCTGGAAGAGCTTGCAAGACAGTTGTTCTATCTGGTTGATGAGGAAGGCCGTAAAAGTCAGGCATGCCAGATTGCTGGCCAGATGCTGCTTTCCGTGCCCGTAATTGTGTTCGAGATGGTAGCCCTGTGTTTTCAGTGTATTGAACGTTTCGTTTTCAATTTTCCATTTAGCGCGTGCTCCTCGCATGAATTTATTCACGTTCTCGGCTGAAAGCTCAATGTCCGTGACCCAGGTGTTGACGTACTTCTTGTTGCCCTCTGGATCAATTTCTATATATTCGAGAAAGTTAACCAGCACATCCGGGTGTGACTTGTTAATGGGGGCACCATTCACAAACCGGAACCAGTGCGTAAACCCTTTATCATCGGTATATTCATAGCGCACCACTTTGTCTGCACAATCCAGCTCATCGACGGCCTGGTATAACGACTCATGGGTTGAATCCTTTGCCACCATAATGAAGCTATAGCCAAAGGACTTTACCAACTTGATGGTCGGTCCATCTGAGTACAGGTCATCAAAAGTCAGAACCAGTGGCAGGTGCGGATGCTCTCTGGATAAATTCGCCAATAGCCGCTTGAGCGCTACCTTCTCACAATCATTCTTTGACGCATCAACTTGTTTGATGATGGGTTCAGGCATTAAAGGTAATACTTCTTTCTTGCCCGGCTTTACCAGACAGCAGGCCAGTAACTGATGGTAGTATTGCGGATTTTTGCTGCCTGGCTTTTTTACACAACACTCAGGACAACTAATCTTCCCTGAGCAAAAGTGCCCCGTACCATCGATAGGCGCAAGATACCCTTCCTCAAAATAAGTGAACTGCTTAAGCCGCCCAGATCGTTGCACAAAGGCAAACAGGCGGGTAAAGAACTTCCTTAAATAGCGTGTTTCGATAGGGTCAATCAGATCCCTCAGATAGGTATCACTGGGGACACAGCTGACATTGTACATCGACTTTAAGTTCTTGAGCCTATCTGGGTTATTGACACAATCCTGATCAAAAGCCAGTAATGAAGGGTATTTCAGGTGCATGACTGCCAGGCCACTCATGACCGCATCATGAAGGACAATTTTGTCATGTTGGCTTTTCTTGCGAAAGTCTGGAATTTGACCCGCTTCATCAGAGACTATTTTGAGCAGTTTTTCAGCAATGGTTCTTGGTTTCGTTAGCGGCACAACATGAGCATCGTTATTATTATTGTGGTGAAATTCTACCGGATAGTCTGCGATTTTAGCAAGAGGCTACCAAGCTACAGCCCTTGTTATTAAGGGCTTTAATCAAGTCTGCGGGAATTGCTGATGATTAAGGGAATATTTATAAATTTTTATATAAAAAATAATAATATTGCTTGGGTTTCCATCTTTCCCTCCAGGATGGAAACCTATTTCAAGCCTGATATAAGGAACAAAAATTCATCACCTATTCCTGCCTATAAAACACCTATATTCTTATAGAGAAAAACCCTGAAAAAAGCATAATCCCCATATTCAAAACCAAACAAAAAACATCTGGTTAATATTTATACGATCTTTGATGACAGGAAAAAATCCATTCTTCGAAAGAACTTAATCAGTCAATAAAAGACAAGAAAAAATCTTTTTCACACCATAAGAGACAAGGCATAGAGAAATATTTAATTTCCGTTGAGTAGAAAAATACTACCACAACCACTTATTTTTAATCTGTGGATAACTCCTTTAATTATGTTAATAAAACAGGGAAAAGGCGCACATAACCAAGAGGTTTTTTGATAATAGATACCTTTATAAAAAAGGCAGATGACAACTAAAAAAAACCTCCAGAATCTCTTTAGCTTTTATCCGACTGCCGGTGATAAATGGTTAAACCTCTGGCCTGGTAATTAGCTAATGCACTTGGGTGATCAAGACTGCAAGTATGTACCCAGACCCTTTCTGTTCCCTGCCACCCCCAGGCAGACTGAATAGCATGAGTTAACAAGTACCCACCAAATCCCCGACCGATAAAACCGGGGGCAAGCCCAAAATAGGCAATTTCAACATTACCATCGCCTTGTTTTTGTAATTCATAATACCCTGCAATAGCCCCTTTACAATAAGCTACCCAGGTTCTTAAATTTTCATTTTCAGCATAAGCCTGCCATTCTTCAGCGGTTAGAACCAGCTTATCCGTCCATTGCCAGGCCTCCCCAACAAGCTGATATAAAAAACGGTTAAGCGCATATTGCTTTATTTCCGCTTCAATAATAGCTAGATCCTCCTGAACTTTTTTTGCATTAAGCGCATCAGGAGAATTCATTTCCAGGTAATAAGTTATTACTTCGGACATACTTCTTTCTATGTGTTTTATTAATATCGATCAAACCACAATCAGGCATAACACTAACAGGAGTATTGGTATAAGGCCAGCTAGAGCAGAGCCAGCGATTACAGATGCGCTTTTTCTAAAAAGAGCCTATGCTCAACAGTTCAGGTGTTAGCCTCCCCAAACTATTGAGCATAAAACTGAAGTAAAACTTAAAGTAATGAACTGACTGCCAGTGTCTTTCCTTCCCGACTACTCCTTTCTGCTACCTCCAGGATTTTAATAACCAGTGAAGCCTGGTCACCCGTGACCGGCACAATCTCCCCTTTTTCTATGGCACTGGCTATACCCTCGTAATAAGAAAGGTAGCACCCACCCTCAGTTTCTACACTTTCCCAATGAGTGCCATGATAAAGCACGCCAAAACTTTCTTCTTCCTCTAAGCCAAAATCAGGTGCTTTAGGGCTTATTCCTCCTTTCAGCTGATTTTCCTGAGGGTCCAGACCATACTTAACAAAACTCCCTTTACTGCCCTGAACCTGAAAACGACAATTAGCTCCTGCTGAATAGGGGCTTGAATGCAATACTACCTCTTTATTCTGGTAGTGAAGCATAACATGAAAGTAATCTGTCGCTTTTGATTTATCTCTTAAGGAAAGGCAGCGGCCGGTCACAGACTGGGGAACTCCAAAGAGAACTAAAGCCTGATCTATCAGATGAGCTCCGAGATCAAACCAGACACCACCGCCTGGTACAGGCGACTCTTTCCAGCGATCCCTGACTTCAGGTCGAAAACGATCAAAATGCGACTCGAAGAATCGTATGTCTCCGAGCTGGTTATTATCAATGAGTTTCTTAACCGTTAAGAAGTCACCATCCCAGCGTCTATTATGAAATACTGATAACATCCGATTCTTATGGTTTGCCAGACGTACCAGCGTATCCGCCTCTTTAGCCGTGGTAGCCATGGGTTTTTCCAGAACAACATGCTTACCTTGTTCCAAGCATGATCTGGCTAAAGGAAAATGCACGTCATTAGGTGCTGTAATAACCACAAGCTCTACACTAGGCGCAGAAATCAACTTATCTGGCGTAGCAAATACTTCAACATCAGGATATTCCGACATGACTCTCTCAGTCTGACTTGAACTGATAGCTACCAATTCAAAGTAGTCGGATGCTTCAATAAGTGGCAAGTGAAAAATGGTGGCTGAAAAGCCAAACCCAATAACACCTACTTTTATCATTACAACTTTACCTTTGATAAATAGAAGGCAGTTTATGCTCTTTTAAGATGGTACCCAAGAAAAGCGATAATTGTGAAAAAAACAGGTGATACTTCTCAGCTTCTGAGATTCAGGCCGAAAACTGGCCTGAATCCCATATCTGCATGGACTGCTTTCTGACTTTCCCCCAACGATAATGACCTAACTCACCATTGCCGCGAATCACTCTATGACATGGAATAAGGAAGCCTATTGTATTGGCAGCTAAAGCACTCCCTACAGCACGCTGAGCTTTTGGAGAACCAGCCATTCCTGCAAGCTGACTATAGGAAACCAGTTGTGATGGAGGGATTTTCAATAGCGCCTCCCACACCTTTAGCTGAAAGTCGCTCCCCCGAAGAACAAGGTTTAGTTTTTTCCTTTTCAGCGTCGATGTAAAAATTTGCGATGACATGCTTGCCGCCTGTCCATTATCTCGCACAAGAGTAGCTTCAAGCCATTGCGCTGCCAGCTCCCGCTCTTTCTCCTGATGATCATTATCACAAAATGCTAAATAACATAGTCCATCGGTCGTCCAGCCAAATAAGCCATCACCAAAGGGAGTTTTCGCAATACCAAAACCAATGGTTAACTCTTTTCCATAAGCTTTAATTTTCTCCGGAATCATAGCCTCATAGTTAATCATCAAGCGCTGTAACTGGCCAACATTAGATAGCCTGGTATTCCGGGTAATATTGAGAAGTTCTCTGGATTGATCAAGAGCCCTTAAAGCATGCTCTTTCGAAAAAAACTGCAAAAACTGCTCCAACGATAGCCCTGCCCAGGCCTTAAAGATTCGCTGCAAATGCCCCTCAGCTAAATTTACTTCTGAAGCGATATCCTCAAGACTTGGTTTATGGGGTGCACTGGCCTGAATAAAATAAATGACACGACTAATAGTTTTATACTGTTGGTACTGATCCGATAACTCGTTATTCATCGCTTACACCCTTTAAGAAAATGACTATCGAACTTTGTCGCTCAACTTAATCACAGCTTTCAAACAAGACTGCATCAATAAATGTTCAAGATCATCTGCATCAAATGTTGCGTGAAGTGGTGAAAGCCCCTTGATAGAAAAAACTTTCGATGCAAACACTTTCCAGGGAAGTTTGGATAACACTTTTACCTGATGCAGCGTCTTGTTATTTTTCACCTTATATAATCGTGCTACAACCTGAACTTTGGGGCGCCAAAAAAGAGGAATGCCACCTCCGTGAAAAGAGACAAAAAAAGCGGCACCGGACTGAAACCGAGGAACAAGAATATCAATCGCCATATCATTATCATCCGGCTCACTCATTGAGCTTGCCAAAGGTAAATCAAAAATCTCCTGAAGCTTCAGGAAAAGAGCGTGATCCAGTTTCTCTTCCCCAAACAGACCCCACTGATCCACTTTACTTTTAACATCTTGCCTGTGGACAACATAAATTTCCCCGAGATATAGCTTTTTAACCTTTTTCTTTTTAAAAAAAACAATCAAAGTAATTTTTCCAGTATTAATCTATCCCTATGCTGAATGCCAAGTTCAAAAACAGGCTCAGGGTAATGATTGATAAAAAAATCACGTTCTACTGTACAGACACGGAATCCAGCCCTTTGGTAAAAAACCAGTTGATGACCAAAGCTCGACTTTAGAGTTACCAAAGAACAATAGTACGATTTTCATCTGAAATCGGTTAATAGCAACCATCTCCAAACAAAATACAAAGATGGTTGCTATGCTCACTTCAGATCATAAAGAGATCCTCCGGGAGCTTGCCTTATATACAACGTTTCTTGCTTCAGCGCTATCCCCAACAGCAGTACCTACGTTCTGCGAACTTCTTTTTGGCTGCATGCTATCCGGGCAAGGCTTTGTCACTCAGGCGCTGTTATCTATTAATAACTTTCAATGCGTATGGAGCAGTTACCACCATTGGCTCTCTCAAGGCAAGTGGCGGTGGAGGAGCCTCGCATGCCGGCTCATTCAGCTGGTATGCTCAAAAGTACCACGGGGTGAACTTATCAACATTGGTCTTGATGATTGGGTGGTGGAGCGTTTTTCTGACAAGGCTCCCGCTTGCCGAACCCATCACCAGCACAGTAAAAAAAGGAACCGGCCAACGTATATCTGGGGACAATGCTGGGTATCCCTGGCTGTTGTATTTGAGCGGGCTAAAGATGAAGTATTTACTGCCATCCCTGTGCTTTCCTTTCCATCTCCTGCTTCAGGCAATGCCAGTAAGCTAAAAATCGCTGTTGCCATGCTAAAAGTAGTGAGGCAAGAGGTGAAGGTGCAAGGACTGCGCTTGCTGACAGACTGTTGGTATATGAACTGGACGCTAATGCAACCCGTTCTGGAAATGGGCTATGAAGTAGTAGGGCAAATCCCGTTAAACCGGGCATTGTATGCCTTACCGTTGGAGTCCACTGCAAAAAAACGTGGGCGACCCAAAAAGTATGGCATCAAAATGACGCCCCCGGAAGTGGAGAAGCTACCGGAATATCAAACAACCGTAAGAATATACGGCAGATTTCGAAAGATACGTTATCGCACCCGGGTATGTCGGGCTCGCTTCCTGAAAGGCCGCAAGGTTCGGGTTGTCTGGGGTCGGTTTGAAAATGATAAAGGACTGACAGAAAGCCGTATATTCATTGCAACCAATACTGGACTTGAAGGTATAGACATCCTTCGTATTTATGCGAAAAGATGGCCGGTTGAACCCATGTTTCAGCAAATTAAACATTCATTTGGTTGCCGCCAGTTATGGCAGCAAAAGCTGAGAACTCTGTTGCGGTGGATGCATCTGAAGATGGCTGGATACGCATTATTGCAACTGTTGACCGTCTGTAAAAATCAAGCAAGCGTGGGCATTTCAAGGATTCCTTGGCGGGATCAGGATACAACCACCGCTGGCATGCTAAGATTTGCACTCGCAGGAATTATCCCCAGATTACCTATTCGTGAGGGCTGGAACCGATATAGCCAAAAATATGAGTTCAATTTTAATAGTTTGACTGACGGAATAGTCAAAGAAAAGAAAAAAGCGGCATAAATAGCGGCAACAACGCAATAATCAAGAATAATACCGAATCTGAAAAAACGTTTGGATGTATTTTTGCACACAATTTTTAAAATATAACCAAACGTTCATGTCATACTAACTCTAAAGTTAAGGACCAAAGGTTCCTGTTCCTAAAACCAGCTTTCTACCTCCCAGGGCTTTTGTTTTATCAATAACATACTGCAATAACAAGCTACCTACCCCCTGGGACTGATAATCCTTAGCCACTGCAATATTCATCAACTCAAAAACAGCATTTCCACGTGGTAAAACGGCACAAACAGCAATTATTTCACCCTCTTTTATTACAGCATACACCCTTGATTTTCTCAGATAACCCTGCACAGCATCTTCACAGGGATCAGCGTCAAGCAGTAGGTCTAGAGGTGCTTGTATGTATGATATTTCAGTAACAACCAAGTTACTGAGAGAAGCAATCTTAGTCGCTATTTGCATTCAGAACACCATAAGTTTTTATGAATACCCAATGCGTTAACCACGCTCAGCTAGATAACCCGAACAAAGCCTACTTTAGCAGTATCTTCACTGAGCGAACAGGATATAAATATCCTGTTTTCAAACTGGTTTTGGTTTATTTCACCGCTTTATTTCATATTGAACCAGATCATCAATTGATACTATTGGCAGCCTATGTTCACAAGCAAACTCAATCAGTGCAGGTAGGCGCATCATACTCCCATCTTTATGAGTCAGTTCACACAGCAATCCGTTAGCAGGCAAGTCAGCAAGAGTCATAAGTTCAATGGTACCCTCTGTATGCCCTCGCCGCTGAAGAAGACCTCCCTTATGAGCTATCAAAGGAAACACATGTCCTGGTCGAGCCAGGTCTTCAGGTTTACTGCTTATAGCAATTGCTGTTTTTACTGTGGTAACCCTGTCAGCCGCAGAAACGCCTGTGGTAACGCCTCTTTTTGCTTCAATAGAAACACCTGAATCCGTGATTTCTTGATTTGCCCGGCAGTTTTGAAAATGTGCTGATTAATTTTTTCCTTTGAAAATAACTCGGGTTATTGATTGAAGTGTTTTTATGTCGTTTTTAAGCATAAATGCTGATCAAAATATCATCAAACTTGAAGACAGGTTGAAAGAAGCCCTACCGTTATCAATACAGTACTTTCTCATTTATGGCATTTTTTTCTATCTCGCTATTCAATCAACAAAGTGCATGCTGGCTTATTAATTGATGGAAAGACCTGAAACCAGGACAGTAACGACCAAAGCGTAGCCGGTATTGATGTCCTTTTTTCAGAAGACGGGCAGCCAGGTAGATGAGTTCCTGTATCACGGTTTTTAACCGGCGTCGTTTGGCTTTATGACGTACCGGCGCATCTGGCCCGAGCAAGCAACTCTGCCCCATGTAGCGCAGAATGTTATAGACCAGTGCACCCAAACACATCACCAGGTCGTTGGTGTCAAACTTGCCTGAAGGCAGGCGCTCTAAATCCATATCAGTCTTCAACTCACTGTGAAACTGCTCGCTGGTCGCATGATCCTCATAAAGATTAATGATCTGATCATCGCTGTAGTCAGCTTCGCTGAGTGTTGTCCACCATCCTTCCAGCTCATAATCGGGTGTCAGAAATCTCTGCCCTACAGTATCAGTGGTACGCTTGATAATGCGAATAATCAGACGCTGGTTACCATAGTTGGTTTCATAGACGGTTGAGAGTGTCGCATAACTCTTTCCTGGACGCGACTCCTCCCATTTGACTTGCTTTTCTTCAAAAATGGGGAGCCAGTGTTCCTTGGTGTGATACTTTCTTGGGTTGAGCTTGATAATGTGATTCACACCTTTGAACCCGGCGATTTCCCGGCGCGATTCCTCAGCATCGTGGCCACTATCAAGGCGAACCAGAATAGGCGCTCGGGTCAAACGTCGGCTGCGGTGCAGCACTGCTTGTAAAAAGCCAATAAAATCATTCTGGGAGTGCTGAGAGCCTGGGCGTAATTCACATCCCAGGCACCAGCCTTCGCAGCCAAAGTAAGCGGCAATAGGGGCATAACCAAAGAATTTTTTATACGTGTACTCGACCCCCTCCTTTTTGGTATTGCTGTTATCCATAGGGAATACGTCGATATCCAGTGGTATGTGCTGCTTCTTATCGAGTTTTTTCGGAAGGGGTGTGACGGGCACCTGAAGATTAACCAGGACATCGGTAAGGCTGTCCTCGATGAAAGGAATCAGTTGGGCGGCATCTTCATTGAAACGCTGTCTTAAGCGGCTGGCTGAAGGCATTTGTTTAATGCCCATTGCCAACCGGAACCAGTCGTTATCCCGGTTATTATCAACATTATCAAAATCACTTTTACCCTGAGCCAGTTGGCCGCAGTAAGCTCTGATCAGGTCGATATGAGTGATACGGTGCCTTTTTTTTATTTTGCGCAGGGATTTGCTTAACGCTGTCTTTTTGTTGAGTGCATGACCAACGAAATAAAGCCCTGCGACCGGTGTATAAAATTCCGTCTGTGATTGTTCAATTTTCAGTTTCACAAAAATGCACCCAGGTGGTGAAAATTAGAGTGGGTGCATTTTAACTTGGAACTTACGTTTTGTGGTTGATCCAGAGGAGTTGGGCTACAGTGAACTCACGGATTCAGGGAAACAGTAAAGGCCGTTTTATTTTTACTAGAATTCACATCAACCATGGGAGGTAGCTTCAACTGGGATGCTTTTTCATCAGTTAAGCAAAGACACACAATACCGCTGCATTCCCGAATTAACATCGCCATTTGCTCAATTGTTATTGACGAAGCAGAGAAAATAAGATCCCCTTCATTTTCCCGGTCTTCATCATCAACTAAAATAACGCCTCCCCCACTTCTTAAGTGAGCAATTGCCTTTTCTACTCTGTTTGAATAACTGCCAAATTGGTTGAGTAAAGATTGATTCATGGATATACCTTTCATGATAAAAAATAACCAGAATCAGGGCATGAAAATAACAGCAGCGCAAAGCCGCTATCATAATGAAAACAGCATTAAAACAGATTAAATTCTGTTCATTTCTCTTTCATCCGGACTATAACCGTCGGCTCTGGAGTCACACCAGATCTGCTGACCTAAACAAGCATACCGTTTAGCGCTCGTGGGCTTTTCGTAATTCAACGAATTTACCACCGGTGGGGAATTTCACCCCGCCCTGAGAAGCATTATCAAATAACATAATCATTTTAAAAAATAATTATATTGATACACAACAAAAGTTTATTAATGTCTAATCAGTATAAGAAGAAGCCTCATATATTGTCCCTCCCACACCATAGCCATAAGAACAAAGCTAAAAAGATAAGCGGGAAAAACAGTGGAGTTTATAGCAGTCTTTTATCTACTGTTTTATCTACTTTTTCAATGATATTAATACCAATCCTCCCTAAAAAATAATAAATTTGTGGGTAAATACAGGAAAAATCCTTTTAGTCATTCTCTCTTGCCATAGGTCAACCCATAAATACTTACTAAAAGTAACATGGCTGCGTATTACTCGAAAAAAAGTGAAGAATCTTATGAAATATGAATCTGTTGGCGTGCTGAAACAGCCTCGCCCTTTTTACATGATTTTTTTTGTAGAGTTATGGGAGCGTTTTGGCTATTACGCACTTCAGGGTGTATTAGCGGTTTACTTTGTAAAGCAGCTTGGGTTTTCTGAAGCAGACAGCTTTGTCACCTTTGGTGCCTTTGCAGCTTTAGTTTATGGTTTGATTTCTATTGGCGGCAAAATTGGCGATAAAGTACTCGGTACTAAACGTACCATTATCCTGGGGGCACTGGTGCTTGCCTTGGGTTACTTACTGATGGGCGCTTCAATTTTGTACCCGGATCTGGTATTTCTGTCTCTTGGTTTTGTTGCAGTGGGCAACGGACTGTTTAAGGCAAACCCTTCCAGCCTGTTAGCAAAGTGCTACGACGAGAATGATTCACGCATGGATGGCGGTTTTACCCTGTATTACATGTCCATTAACATCGGCTCATTTATCTCTTTATCCCTGGCACCGGTCATCTCGGAAAAATTTGGTTATACAACGACGTATATTATATGTGCGATTGGCTTGGCAGCCTGTCTGTATAGTTACTATCACTTTCGCGCCAGTGTCCAGAACATTGGCTCACCGGCCGATGATCAACCACTAAACAAACGCCATTTATTTTATGTGTTACTTGGAACAGTCATCGGCGCATTTATCTGTGCCTGGTTATTGCGTCACGTCTTTATAACAAACCTGGCAATCGCCCTGATTTCTCTAGTAGTTGTTTGCGTGTTCTTTAAAGAGACCTTTCAGCTTAAGGGCGTAGAACGAAATAAAATGATTGTTGCGTTTATTTTAATGATCGAAGCCATTGTCTTTTTCTGTCTATACGCCCAGATGCCAACCTCTCTTAATTTCTTCGCCATTAATAATGTTGATACTCACCTGCTGGGTTTCAATATGAACCCGGTGAGCTTCCAGGCTTTTAATCCTTTCTGGATTGTTCTGTGCAGCCCGTTACTGGCAGCATTATACAACAAAGTGGGCGATAACCTGACCATGCCCGCTAAATTTACCATTGGCATGTTTCTGTGTGCTGCAGGCTTCTGGTGTGCCTATCTGCCCGCCTTTTTCCATACATCAGCCGGAATGGTCAGTGCCTGGTGGCTGGTCTTTGTCTACATGTTTCAGTCCATTGGTGAGTTAATGATTTCTGGTCTTGGTCTGGCAATGGTTGCCGCACTGGTGCCACAAAGACTCATGGGCTTTATTATGGGCGCATGGTTTTTAACACAAGCTGCATCTTTTGTTATTGGTGGTTGGATTGCGACATTCACTGCCGTACCAGAAGGTGTCACTGACCCCTTAAAAACACTGCCACTTTACACCGGTACGTTTGGAAAGATTGGTATTGCCACCACCATCGTTGCAGTGTTGATGTTAATAACTAAGTAGGTCATAGTTTGGTTTCAAATAAACTGGATGTTCGGCCAGTACGAGAAATCTACTTCTTGATCTAACGATCAGATAGCTATTGAATGATACATTTACTCTATTATAAAGAGAGTACTGGTCTTTAAATCCCTCTCCCTATGAAGTACGTCACTACAATCACTGATGAAGCTGTTTTATTAACTTTGAAATTCGCCAAACACTACGGACCTCTGAGATGTATAAGGGAAAGAGCCCATAGCCTTTTATTGAGCAATCGTGGCTTTACCCTTGAGCAAATTGCCGAAATACTTGAAATTAGATATCAAACTGCTTCTCAGTGGATTGATGATTGGGAAGAATATGGTATTCGTGCCTTGTACAAGGGGCATGGTGGCGGTAGGCCGTGCATATATGACGAATCCGAAGTGCAACGCATAAAAGAATTAGTGGCTGAAGAGCCTCGTCGCTTATCGTATGTCAAATCCAAGATCGAGGATGAAACCGGTAAATCTTCATCAAAAATTACTCTGGCAAACATTGTAAAAAAGCAGGGCTGGTTTACAAAAGACTCCGTAAATCATGCAAACATAAACGGGACGAAGAGCAATTCCATGACTGTAAAACTGCTCTGAAAGATGCCCAGGAAGCCGAGAGCAAAGGGTTAATCAATTTATTTTATTTTGATGAGTCCGGCTTTACCCAGGAACCTTGTGTGCCATACGGTTGGCAGGAAAAAGGAAAGCAGCTCAGAATACCATCAGTCAAAAGTAAACGCATCAACGTACTGGGGTTTATGAACCGAAGCTGTGAGCTATTTCATTATCCTGTTGTGGGTTCAGTGAATAGCGATACGGTGATTGCGGCCTTTGATGACTTTGCAGAGAAAATGGCAGATGAAAAATACAGCTCAAATGATCGTTACACGGTAGTTATGGTGGATAATGCCAGCATTCACACCAGCAAAAAGTTTTGTGCCAGAATTGATGACTGGATGATTGAAAAGAAATTGCTGGTCTGCTTTCTGCCAACATATTCACCTGAGCTCAACCTGATTGAAATCCTGTGGAGGAAAATAAAGTATGAATGGCTCAACCTCTTGTCAATCAAGAGCTTTGCGGAATTTGAAAAAGAAGTTGAACGGGTGCTTTTTTCATTTGGAGAGGAGTATATGATCTCATTTTCTAATACTGTCCGACTGGATGGTTAAATTATTCGAAAGCAATCTATACACTACTTATTGATCAATAAATGGGTGTCTTTAAAAACAATTACACATTACGTCTACAAAATAGTGCAAATACTTTCCATCAGTTCCTGGTCTCTAAAAGGATAAAAAATACATCCTGTTGGTGTTGTAAAAGTAAAATCATCCATTAACTCCCTCATTTTATTATCTTCATCCCGCATTCGTCTTAGATCCTTCTTTTTTGCTTCAAATTTAAATTCTTCACGTCCATATAGTTTGTTGTTTTTATATGAAACAAGATATTTAAGCAGTAGCTTGCGCGGATCTTTTGTCCTTTCCGCCATACCTAAACAGTCAAGAGGTATTATTTCTTCATTTCCTGAACAGGAAAGTTTCTGTATTTTTTTTCTTTTTAAATTATCAAAAAAAGACAGTACCCTACATCCTTTTCTATCAATAAACTTAACAGCAGACATGGGATTTTCCCGAATAAGACACAACGCCTCTTTATACTTTTTCTTTTTTATTTTGTTATTAATATCAAAAATATTTATATCATCTCTAACTTCCATAAAAACAGCATCTACAGCTGCAATCAAATCTTTATTAGCATCTTTTCCTACAGATAAAAAACCAATAATCGTATGCAATAAACCCAAAATATCAAAATCCTCTTGTATCTTTGCACATCTTCTAACAACGATATAAAGTAACAATGATGTATAGTTCATTGACCCTGACATTTCATCTATTTCTTCCAGATCCTCACTACTTAGGGATTGAACGAGATTGTTCCTTGTATATTGTTTATAGTGTAAAAACATTTGTTTATTTAAATCTTTATCTGTTAGCTGCCAGCTATTCCCGCATGATGAACGTCGATGATCGTTGGTATTGACAATAAGGCAGCAAAAATAATGAAGCCGATCAAAACTGAGCCGCCAATTAACAAAGCGGAGCTTTAAAGAAAAAATGTCACCCCTGAACGTAGCTACGATATGGCCGGTTATGATGTATCGAATGGAATCACCCTTTTCTCTTCAATACCATGAGTTACTGTGTAAAAAAGCCCCTCCCACGTTTTTATCAGCCAATGCAAAAAATAGCCCTGTATCCATTTCCATAATGCTATACGGACTCCTTTTGAGCGGGTTCTTAAAGCTTCCTGAAACTGGGGACAGCACAGTTCCTGTATTTGATCTACGAGAAAAGCAAGCATCGTCAGATAGGCCAGATTTGTGGCTAAGTGCTTCTCACCGTGACCGTAGTTATGTTCGAGATCGTAGCCTTGATTTTTCAGGGTGTTAAACGTCTGGTTCTCAATATGCCATCGGCAGCGCCCTCCTTTCATGACGGGTTCTATGGTTTCTTCGTTAAGCGGAATATCAGTCACCCAGCACCAGATATGCTGTTTACCTTTTTTATCGGTTTCGACAAAATCAAGCACATTAACCTGTTCTGCATATTTTGCCTTGTTCAGCCTGACGTCATTGGCATAGCGAAACCACCACTTAATTCCAGTCTCTTCATTAACTTTTTCAGCACGGTGAACTTTTCCTTCTTTATCCAGCTCATCCATCGCTTCAACCAGCGAGGCATGGTTGCCATCTTTCGCGACAATGATGTAATGCCAGCCATAACTCTTAATCAGTTGGACAGTGGGGTTGTCAGCATAAAGACTGTCCAGAAGAATAACGAACTTTAGACGTGGGTGATGCTCTCGTATGGTGGCAAACAACCGTTTAATGGCATTTTTTTCACAGTCATTTTTGGTCGAACCGTCCTGGCAAACTATGGCTTCCGGTGCCAATGGCAAGACTGTTTTTTGATCCGGGTGAGCAATGCATGCTGCCATTAACTGGTGGTAGTGAGCTTCGTTGGCCTTTCCCTTATTTTTAGTACAGCACTCCTGACAAGGTTTTTTATTATTGCAGGAGTAAAATAGCCCAGTTCCATCGATCGGGAGCAAGTAGTGATTTTTCAAGTTCCCGCAGTGAAATTCGAATGCCTTCAGTAATCCGCCCCTTTGGACGTTAGACAGCAATGTCTTAAAAGGCTTTTTGAACTCTACGGGATCTATTGGATCCAGGATTTCCCGCATACTGGTATCACAGGGAGCACGTTTTTTTATCTGATACAGGTGCTCAAGGTTATGCCTTACTTCTTGCTCTGTTTTATCACGCTCAAACGAGAGGAGCGATGGGTACTTGAGATGCATCATGGCAAAAGCGGACATGGAGGCATCATGTATTGTTATTTTTCTGGAATCCTTGTTTGGTCGGACATCTGGAATTTGCTCATAACTTTCAGAAATCGTAGTAATTAAACTGTTTGCACAAAGATGCTTACGACTTTTTTGGAATGGATAAGCCATGAGAGACAGCCATTGATAAAGTATCCCTATCAAAAGTAGACGTTATTTTGTGCGAAATCACTCCATTTGGAATTTACTGTAAGCCTTGCTGTTGCAGTGATTTAATTGATGTCACGGGAATAGCTGGTTAGCTGCGGATACTTTTTTTTCAAATATAATGACTGAAACTTTTCACTTATAACGGACTTGAATAATAAACATACCTCCTCACAATTAAATAGATCATTTAGTGATAGATTTTTGAAAATTTTTTCTATCATCTCAAAGGGAAGATCTGTAATATTTATAGGGTTTACTATATCTCTTTTTCTTTCATACCTTGTTCCACTTCTAGTATCCAAGAATTTGCCAGGCTCATCCTGAAAAAGTCTTTTATATCTAGCACCACTTCTTGTCACCATAGAGTCCAGCTTGTAACATTTTGATACTGATAATGCACTTTTTTTACTTTTCACTTGTGCAGGCGTACTAATTATAAACAAAGATAAAAGTACGGAAATTAAGAGCTTAAAACAAATATTGTTCAAATGCATATCTTCAGGGATCGACATTCGCTGGATGAGAGCAAGTAACTATTGGCAGCTATTCCCGTGACATCAATTAAATCACTGCAACAGCAAGGCTTACAGTAAATTCCAAATGGAGTGATTTCGCACAAAATAACGTCTACTTTTGATAGGGATACTTTATCAATGGCTGTCTCTCATGGCTTATCCATTCCAAAAAAGTCGTAAGCATCTTTGTGCAAACAGTTTAATTACTACGATTTCTGAAAGTTATGAGCAAATTCCAGAGGGTGAAAGTCTCATATTGACCACAACTAAACACTGCCACCTTTCTCTGGGAATGGTATGACATTGCTTGTAGCAGCCTTGGTGACTTTCCCGCAATAAGTTGCAGCAAATAACTTCCAGCCATTTTCAAACCAGTGGCTCTGAACTAATGACCGAAGCGTCAATACGCCCTGACCACCCGGATTTCGCCAGCGCATACCTGAGCACTTCATCCGCTGGGTAACCAAGGTTTTACAGGCTGCCTCTACCACACCAGAGCCGATCGGAAGGTTATTCGACAAGTGTTCAGCATAGCGCATACGCTGGCGATTTTTTCTGAAATACTCCAGCTCGGTCTTTAATTTTGAGCGGCGCGGATGCTTTTTATGCTGATAAGCCAGGGCTTTAATAATGCGCTCAACCCCATCGAGTTCCTCTTTTAGGACGTGTCGGTAAGTGACAAACTTTTCTTTGGACTTGATGCTGTTTTCTCCATAAGCCTGGTCAAATGCTTTCTTCAGGTGATCGGCTGCGTGGTAGTAATCAATAACCTCAACACCCGCTGGTAGTTCCTGGGAAAGGTATGACCAGTTGTCCTTGGCGCCATCAGCGACTTTGACCAGTGACAGCTGTGGCTTTTGTCGCAACGCTTCTTGCAATAGTGCTGACAAAGACTGCTTGAGTGTGAGTTTTTTAGTTTCTGGCATTCGTCCTATGCGGACTGTTGATAAACGCTCCCCCTGTTGATCGTAAAACGACAAAGTTCCGCAACTGGCCTCCTTGCAACCTGTTGGCCCTTGAGTCCGTTTGCCTTCAGAAGCGCTCCTGGCTCGCTTTTCTACTCGTTTGCCATCTTTCATGGGCAGCATAACGCCATCCAGGGAGGCGGCTACTGTGACCGCATTGGTGGGCACGTTAAGTTTCTCAATAAGCATCTCTTCAAAAGGCTCACGGTGCTGTTCCCACTGAGTATTAAATTGCCTGGGGAAACGAGCAAGACTGCTTTCTGAGGGAGACATACCTCCCATGAGATCAAGGAGGCTTTTTGCTTCACCGGGAGACATTTGAGCAACAACCCAGGCAGCTTGCTTTGCAGCCCGAGGCGTCCAGAAGCCTTCCACGATCCCGGCTTTCAACTCCATGGGCACGATACACGGCTCTTTGCCGTTACGGTAAAGTGTTCGCATAACCCGGACTGAACCAACCGCTGTCTGGTAGGTTTTATAACTGCGCAACACCTGCTTATAAGTGATCCCGCTGACCTCAATAGCTGGGGTATCAATATCAAGCTCAGCCAGCGCCTCTGCTAAAAAATCTTGCTGAGCTTGATTAAAGAGAGCATTAACGGTCTGCTCAAACTCTTCAAAGTGCCTGATAGGATTGCCAGACTCTCGCAGAGCCTGCAATTGGTGGCCTAACCGTTGAATCGCATCACAAGAAATGGTGGCGGCTTCAGTCCGTAGCTGACATACTTCCATGGGGCGGCCTCTCACTGGCAAGGTGTTGTGTGCTATCAACATCATACCTGTGATTGGCTGCCTTCTGTTTAAGCATTGAAAAAATAGCTGCCTACTACTTTCCCCGGTTGGCAAGCTGAAGAAGCTCGGTCAATTTGAGACTTTCACCCACTGGAATTAAGTGGTGGTTTCGCTATGCCAATGACGTCAGGCTGAACAAGGCAAAATATGCAGAACAGGTTAATGTGCTTGATTTTGTCGAAACCGATAAAAAAGGTAAACAGCATATCTGGTGCTGGGTGACTGATATTCCGCTTAACGAAGAAACCATAGAACCCGTCATGAAAGGAGGGCGCTGCCGATGGCATATTGAGAACCAGACGTTTAACACCCTGAAAAATCAAGGCTACGATCTCGAACATAACTACGGTCACGGTGAGAAGCACTTAGCCACAAATCTGGCCTATCTGACGATGCTTGCTTTTCTCGTAGATCAAATACAGGAACTGTGCTGTCCCCAGTTTCAGGAAGCTTTAAGAACCCGCTCAAAAGGAGTCCGTATAGCATTATGGAAATGGATACAGGGCTATTTTTTGCATTGGCTGATAAAAACGTGGGAGGGGCTTTTTTACACAGTAACTCATGGTATTGAAGAGAAAAGGGTGATTCCATTCGATACATCATAACCGGCCATATCGTAGCTACGTTCAGGGGTGACATTTTTTCTTTAAAGCTCCGCTTTGTTAATTGGCGGCTCAGTTTTGATCGGCTTCATTATTTTTGCTGCCTTATTGTCAATACCAACGATCATCGACGTTCATCATGCGGGAATAGCTGAATGGCAAGACTGTTTTTTGATCCGGGTGAGCAATGCATGCTGCCATTAACTGGTGGTAGTGAGCTTCGTTGACCTTTCCCTTATTTTTAGTACAGCACTCCTGACAAGGTTTTTTATTATTGCAGGAGTAAAATAGCCCAGTTCCATCGATCGGGAGCAAGTAGTGATTTTTCAAGTTCCCGCAGTGAAATTCGAATGCCTTCAGTAATCCGCCCCTTTGGACGTTAGACAGCAATGTCTTAAAAGGCTTTTTGAACTCTACGGGATCTATTGGATCCAGGATTTCCCGCATACTGGTATCACAGGGAGCACGTTTTTTTATCTGATACAGGTGCTCAAGGTTATGCCTTACTTCTTGCTCTGTTTTATCACGCTCAAACGAGAGGAGCGATGGGTACTTGAGATGCATCATGGCAAAAGCGGACATGGAGGCCTGTGTACGGGACAAAAATCAGGAAAGCTAGAAAAACCAAGGGGTATGAGCTGACGCCCATGTAGAGTAACCTGTATGGTCTCTAACCTCCGTACAGTTACCGTAGTCGTACATGGAAGACGTCAGCTCATTAGCCCAAGAGCTTAAAGCTCATCTCCCCTGGCATCAAGCCCGGATTATATTTCTTGCCCAGTTCATACTTGCTCTCATAAGGGCACGCTCCTGCAACCTTTGCCGTGTGGCAGAAGAGTTCCAGAGCAAAGCGCTGGAAGACTCCAGCTATCGGCGCATAAAACGATTTTTTTCAGGCTACACATATTGCTATGAGCAGCTCGGACGGTTGATTTTACATTGGCTGAGTCTCACCACCTACACACTCTGCATGGATAGAACTAACTGGAAATTTGGCTCTCATCACGTCAACTATCTGGTGGTTTCAATTGCCTGGCAGGGTGCTGCCATTCCTATCGCCTGGGTATGTCTGGATAAGTCAGGCGGCAACTCTAATACCGCCGAGCGCATAGCCATCATGAAGAGAGTGCTGGCGTTGATCCCGGCAGACAAGATTGATGAACTGCTCGCCGACCGGGAGTTTGTTGGCCGTGATTGGTTTAAGTGGCTGGATGAGCAAGGCATTATCTGTCGGCTTCGAATAAAGGAAGACACTCCTGTTCTTGGTAGCTGTGGTAAAGACATTAATGCCAAACAACTATTCAGGAATGTAAAACTCAATCAGACAGAAACTTGGTTCACCAAGCGTAAAGTATCTGGTGTCTGTTTATATATCGCTGCCAGACGCACGATAAAAGGTCTTTTGATTGTAGTGGCAACGAAGAAACCTGAAACTATGATCGAAGACTATTATAAGCGCTGGTCTATTGAGACTCTGTTTGGCTGCCTTAAAAGCAGGGGATTTGACCTTGAATCGACTCATATGACTGAGCTTGACCGTATGGATAAGCTGATGGGGGTTCTTGCACTGGCATTTGCCTGGTGTCTGATAGCAGGGCATTGGAAATACGGGGAAGCGGAAGGGCTGCCTCTCAATAAGCACTGGCGACCAGCCAAAAGCCTGTTCCGACTGGGGTTGGATATGCTCCGAAGAGTTTTGAAGAATGGATGTTCAAAAAGTGATCAGATTGATTTTCAGATTTTACTTAAAGTTTTGTCCCGTACATAGCATGGAGGCATCATGTATTGTTATTTTTCTGGAATCCTTGTTTGGTCGGACATCTGGAATTTTCTCAAAACTTTCAGAAATCGTAGTAATCAAACTGCTTGCACAAAGATGCTTACGACTTTTTTGGAATGGATAAGCCATGAGAGACAGCCATTGATAAAGTATCCCTATCAAAAGTAGACGTTATTTTGTGCGAAATCACTCCATTTGGAATTTACTGTAAGCCTTGCTGTTGCAGTGATTTAATTGATGTCACGGGAATAGCTGATAATCAGGCTAAGAAAAAATATTCTGCATAACGGATCGGAGGTTTTAACTTAATACTTGAATAGCTATAGAAAATAGACTTTAGTAAATCTCTGTATAAAGTATTTTATGTCCAGTTAAATCGGCATGACTGTTTCTTACAAAAGACAGCTTATTCTAAGCCTATTTTTTACCTTTCTAACTGATCAAGTATCAGCAATTACGCTTACACATTTAACTGGCTGCAGTGATGTATTGGAGTCAGGTATGATAGCAGTCACCTGTAAGCAAAAACCTGCACCCGTGTTTTTATGGCTTGAAAAGCGCCACCCACCATTAGTATGGGAATATAAACATCATCACAGCTACCCTAGCCTGGCAAACCGCACAAAATCAGAACATATTAGAAGAGGGCAGATCTTTTACAATAAGCAGATGCAAAGGATAAAGAGCGGCTATTTACCTGGTTTCAATACCTACACTTTTTCCAGTCTGTCTCAAAAACCAACATTATTTACCTTGAAACAGGTCATAAAAGCCTATGATATGAAGTGGAGTTTGGTTGAAACGCAAGTAATTCCTGACAATTTTATTTCACGGTGGTTATGGGATGTTTTCAGTTGGATTCAGGCGGCCATAAAAAAATACGAGAAAAACCCCCATTTAAAAAATATGTCATTCAATGAAATTCTTTCCGGCTATGATCCGGGCCTTGATATTGTCGCCAGACACACAGTCAGACAGTTGATTGAATTAGAAACTAAGCAAGATGATGTCCGGCTTTATTTATGGTCCCGGTTTATTTTAGCTTGGCTTTATTACATGGCGGCTGAAGTTGGCATTACTTTTAACTTTCTGGATTGGTCTAAAACCGCCCCTACTCTTGATCAATTCAGGCTCGAAGAAACCCTATCAAGGGATCCCCATGAGGATCATAGTCATCTGGTAAAAACCAATAAATTATTAGCTGCCTATTATAGTAATTCACAGCCTGAAAAAATTTTTCGATCACGTTCCCTGTGGGCTCTATTAAATAGAATTTGGATTGGTGCCGAAGATAATATTTTTCACAGCAATTTTTTAATTAAGCAGGATTTTTTACTTGCCACATCTATTCTACCTATATTTCTTGAGGTATTTGGTTCTACCTTGCTAGAGTTAGTTGAAGATGAAATTATTTTATTTGAATTGTGGACTGATAAAGTCTTAAGATACAAACGTATTAAATTTAACTGGAGGAAGGTATTACGGAACTTTCATAATGAGAACCCTGATTTTTTCCAGACAGATAGCGATAACACTCCTGAATCATCAGATGACCAGCCACCATCAATAGGTTCTCGTGCAGTCAAAAAGTACCCAAGCCAGTCATATCCGAGAGGATGTGATATCTAACCTTTATAGTAATTTTTATGCAGGAAAAGAAAACACAAAAGTCAAATAAGAGCTATCTTTACTTTCATTTATATACACGGTTACAGTCAGATGATCCCAATAAAATATAGCACTCCATTTTTTTTATATTTAACACACCTTATTCCATTAATATTATTATCTATACTTCCCTGTAATCCAGCTTGCGCAGGAACTGGAAACATTATAGAAGTTTTCATTGGCCAGAACAATGAGCTTCACGACAATGCTGGCACCATGGAAAAAAAGGGTTTAAGAAATAAAAAACAACGCTCTTCTGATAATACACCCTATATTGAAATTGAAATAAGTGATAGTGACATTCACCATCAAACGATGGCTTTACAACAATCCAAAGAAAGTCATGGTAGCGATCGGGATGATTTAGGAAGAAACTCTCCTTATTCTGAAAGAATGGATGAAGCAATGGAGCAAGAAGAGTCTACCCTGCAAATTCTCCACAATTTGAAAGATACCGCATTAGAAATCCACTCAGGAAATCATAGAATTCGCATAAATACTAAAACTGTCACTTTACAGCAGCATCAAGCAGCCCTTAAAGTACTTTCCTCATTCTCTTCAGATGAAACGGATATTGATTCAAAAGCAAGCAGTACCCAATATAAAGACCCCAAACAAAAAATCCTAACCCTAGTGATTGAAGGAATAATCCCTAATGTCGACATACCAATATATCGTATCTGGGATCCTCATATTTATGGATCGGCGGAAGAATATATTTGGGATACATATCTATTACTGAAAGGAATAACATCAGCCTCTAAAAAAGTTCTATCTCCCTTTGATACTATAGTATTTACTCGGATTAGAAATATGCTCGACTGGTTCTTTAGCAGTTGTTTAAAAGGGAAATCTATAGATGCTAATTCTACTGATTCCATGATACAACACTCATATTCTGAAAGCATTGATTATGAATGTAATGAGCAGTCACCCATGCAGGAAGAATTATCACATTGTGAGGAATTTGCATTCAAAAAATTAAATAACGATACCTTAATGATTTATGGTAGAGCATCTTATCAACTAACATCAGAAAAAAAACTAGGGCTAGTATTTTTAGAACCACCAGACTCTCAATTACCTTTACCAATGGTTGCTAACTTGCTTGGCTGTACGCTAGATCCACCATTCCCGCATGATGAAGATGCATTAGGTTTGGAAATGGAATATGCTTTGCAGCAAATATATAGACTAGCCCGGATATTTCATAAATAAAGGCAAGTTCCGTCCAATCTGTTGGTACGATTGGATTGACAAAAAAATGCTTCGGAAAAAGCAAACCGGAACTTGCCATGACCCAATCTACACAAGAGCAGCTTCGCTTTCATCCTTCAAATGGTAAAACTATCCGTGCGGACTTCAATGGTGGAGAGTTATCTTCAGATTTTGGGGCTCTGCTGTTACGGGAAACCATATTGCATAGCGGACTTATTTCCAGACTGACCCAGGCCATTGATGACAAGCGTCACCCATCCTACATTGACCACTCTCTGCAAAACCTCCTGGTTCAGCGAATTTTGCAAATGGCTTGCGGTTATGAGGATGCCAACGACAGCAACCGCCTCCGTAAAGACCCCATGTTAAAGCTGGCTACCGGACGAAACCCTTTGGATGATGATAACCACCTGGCTTCATCTCCCACCTACACACGGCTCGGGAAGTCCATGCGGCGCAAAGATATCTATCAAATGGCTGAAGCATTTGTGCATCATTTTATCGCCAGTTATGACTTGCCACCTATGGCTATCGTGATCGATCTTGATCACACACCGGCCATTACCCACGGATCGCAGCAAATGAATTTGTTTAATGCCAAATATCAGGACTACTGTTATCTGCCTTTGCTGATTTTTGAAGGTCTCAGTGGCAAGCTGATTACTGCCATCCTCCGTCCAGGCAAAACGCCAACAGGCAGGGAAAATGCCGCTATTATCAAGCGTGTCATCAAGCTTATCCGTAAACGGTGGCCAAAAACCCATTTGCTGGTGCGCGGGGATAGCCACTTTGCTCAACCTGAGTTAATGCATGTTGTTCAGGCTAATACTCATGCTGATTATGTGCTGGGTAAAGGTGCCGGTCACAAGACGGCCTTACGCCCTAAAGCCAAAGAGTTGCTAGATGAGGCTCGTCGAGCTTTCAAGGTTAAAACAGCCTTAGCCAAGTTGAACGATATGCCTGAGCCAGAACGACTCAGGCTGTACGGTGAGGCCGAGTATCAGGCTAAAAGCTGGAAAGGGCTCGATACCCGGATAATCTATAAGGCAGAGGTTAACGAGAAAGGCGACAATCCCCGCTTTATTGTCACCTCAATCAAAGAGGCTTCCCCAGAGGTGATTTATGAGGATCTGTACTGCCCAAGAGGGCAGGATGAGAATTTCATTAAGCACCTGAAAAGTGATCTGTCCGGTGACAGACTGTCAGACCAGACCTTTCTGGCCAATCACTTGAGACTGTTTTATGCCTGTGCGGCTTACGTTCTGCATTACGAGCTGAGAACCAAGGCTTTGAAAGGAACGGAACTGGAGAAAGCCCAGCCATCAACGGTAATCACAAAACTCTGCAAAGTAGCGGTTAAGGTGGTTGAGTACAAGGATCGGATCAAACTGCACCTACCCAGCAGCTGCCCATTCAAGAAGCTTTTGCAGCATGTAACAGAGATATTTTATCAAATGCCGTTGCCTCGGCCTGGGTAGCAGCCTCCACAACGCTTAGCCCGCCTAAATAATAACCAGATGAGAGACGTTTGGAGTATTCATTCGGCCTAAAAAAGCAGAATTGATCGTTAAATGTTCAGATTGGTGTAGTCGGAGCCTGAAGACCTTTAGTCACAGAGTGATAAAACAGCAGCCCCCACAGAAAAGTCAAAATTGAATGGACAGCCTGCTGCTTTATGAAATATCCGGGCTAGGACTTAATTCTAAAAAAGATAGAAATCCTCCCCAGCTTCGCGGAAGCAATAGAAAAAATAAAGGTATAAATAGATTAGAAAGGAAGCATCATTACCAAGCTAATAAACGCCTTCCACGACAAGCACAAGGAGCAACCTACAGCCAAGTTGTCCGCCCCCTTGAGGATAAGAGTGTGTTTAGGGATCAGCATGAAGGTGCATCCCCGGCTGGAACAGAAAAAAGGCATGTTAGAAGAAATATACCTTTCAAGGGTACAACACCTGATACACCCAATAGCTATATCCTGAAAACACAGTGTCATGCAGAGTTTAATAAAAAAATAAAATGGAAAAAGTTAAAAAAAGCCAGCAGGCGACGCGTTAAGAACGCTCTCTTACAAAAAAATAATCCGCTGCCAAGAATTGCAGGGCAACCAGCTTATTGAGCCACCGGAAGCTCTGTGGTTAGATAGTTTCCGTATAGATAACGGGCAGGGCTATGAAAGAGCAGCACTTCGATGTATTGATAGTAGGCGCAGGCATGGTCGGTTCCGCACTGGCCACGGCGCTGGGTAGCCAGAAGCTGAAAGTGGCCGTGTTTGATCGGACTTTACCTGAGCCTTTCCAGCCAGATCAGCTGCCCGACCTGCGTGTCTCTGCCCTCAGTTATGCCTCGGAACACATCCTTCGTCAATTGGGTGCCTGGGAACCCATGAGAAAAATGCGCATGTGTCCCTACCGGAAGATGGCCGTATGGGAAAAACTGGATGGATCCTTGGCTGCAATAAAAGGACGACCAAACCAGACGGTATTCGATGCATCAGCCATCCGCTATGCCCAGCTGGGTTTTATTGCAGAAAATCGGGTGACCCAGCTAGGACTGCATCAAGCCATGGCTCAACACCACAGCATTGAACTGTTTTGTCCGGCAGAGATCGAAAAAATTACCCTTGTTAATAATGCGTCACCCAGAATTCAATTAAGCAATGGTCAGTGCTTTACAGGACGCCTGCTGGTCGGTGCCGATGGTGCAAACTCGAAAGTACGTAAAGCAGCCTGCCTTGGCCTGAGCCAGCAGGACTATCAACAACACTGCCTGGTTGCTACCGCTGAAATTAAAGGCGGTTGTCAGGATATCACCTGGCAGGCCTTTACCCCAACAGGGCCAGAGTCATTCTTGCCTCTTCCCGATATCAACGGTAAAAGCTATGCCTCTATTGTCTGGTATCACCATCCGGAAGTTATTAAACAGCTAAAAGCCTTAAGTGATGATGACTTTATCTCAGAGATTAGAAACACATTTCCTGAAGAGTTACCACCACTGGTCAGACTGCATGAAAAAGGCTCATTTCCCCTGTCAAGGCGCCATGCTCAACGCTACTATCGCCCGGGTGTGGTACTAGCAGGTGATGCTGCACATACCATTAACCCTCTGGCTGGGCAGGGGGTTAACCTTGGCTTTCAGGATATGGCCTGGCTGGCTGAAATTCTGATGGATGCCCATAAAGCTGGAGAAGATATCGGCAGCCCCAAAGTACTGGCTCGCTACGAAGCCGCTCGAAGAGCCGATAATCAGCGGATGATGACCATCATGGACGGTTTCTATCATACCTTTAGTAATGACCATCCCCCTCTGAAGCTAATCCGTAACATGGGTTTGACCCTGGCAGGGAAGATGACGCCTGCGGTCAAGCAAGTAATGAAATACGCCATGGGACTTTCCGGAAAACAGCCCAGACTGGCACGGGGATTACCATTAGTATAAGTGAAAGGACGGGCGTCATAGCTGGCTATAATGGTTTAGACTTATTTGTCTTTCATAATCCAGCAATCAGGTATACATGACCCATTCAGAGCACGTTATTCTAGTCGATGAGAATGGCACTATTTCTGGCCAGCAGGAAAAGCTTCAGGCTCATATTACCGGAGAACTGCACCAGGCATTTTCTGTGATGCTATACCGCTATTCCCGGTCTGGTGAACGAGAATACTTGCTGCAACAACGTGCTGAAGGCAAATACCATAGCGGCAGGCTGTGGACCAATACTTGCTGCTCCCACCCCCGTATTAATGAAGATCTTGAGCAAGCCTGCCTGCGTCGACTTAAAGAGGAACTGGGTATTGATCAGCCTTTGACTCTTCAGGAAATAGGGGTCTTTTGTTACCACGCCCAACTGGATAATAACCTGATTGAACATGAACGAGATCATGTCTGGGTTGGTGAGGCGGTAAAACTGTGTCTAGCACCTAACCCTGTGGAAGTCATGAATTGCCGTTGGTGGTCAACCCATGAGATTGAACAGGGACTTAAAGAAAACCCGGCCCAATTTACCGCCTGGTTTACAGATGTATTTAACAGGGTTAAAAACTGGCTGAACCTGGCTCGGACTTGATGTTGGTCAATATTACTTTTTATAACTGAATTGCACAAAACCAAACGCAGCGCTAGAATCGGAAAACATCAGGTGGATAGCATCACTTGGTGCCTCCAGTTTGCGGGTGTAGTTCAATGGTAGAACAGGAGCTTCCCAAGCTTCTAACGTGGGTTCGATTCCCATCACCCGCTCCATAAAAAGCTCTACAGTCCAGAAAGTCAAAGTCATACACCGAATCAACTAAGTAGTGTATAGATTGCTTTCGAATAATTTAACCATCCAGTCGGACAGTATTAGAAAATGAGATCATATACTCCTCTCCAAATGAAAAAAGCACCCGTTCAACTTCTTTTTCAAATTCCGCAAAGCTCTTGATTGACAAGAGGTTGAGCCATTCATACTTTATTTTCCTCCACAGGATTTCAATCAGGTTGAGCTCAGGTGAATATGTTGGCAGAAAGCAGACCAGCAATTTCTTTTCAATCATCCAGTCATCAATTCTGGCACAAAACTTTTTGCTGGTGTGAATGCTGGCATTATCCACCATAACTACCGTGTAACGATCATTTGAGCTGTATTTTTCATCTGCCATTTTCTCTGCAAAGTCATCAAAGGCCGCAATCACCGTATCGCTATTCACTGAACCCACAACAGGATAATGAAATAGCTCACAGCTTCGGTTCATAAACCCCAGTACGTTGATGCGTTTACTTTTGACTGATGGTATTCTGAGCTGCTTTCCTTTTTCCTGCCAACCGTATGGCACACAAGGTTCCTGGGTAAAGCCGGACTCATCAAAATAAAATAAATTGATTAACCCTTTGCTCTCGGCTTCCTGGGCATCTTTCAGAGCAGTTTTACAGTCATGGAATTGCTCTTCGTCCCGTTTATGTTTGCATGATTTACGGAGTCTTTTGTAAACCAGCCCTGCTTTTTTACAATGTTTGCCAGAGTAATTTTTGATGAAGATTTACCGGTTTCATCCTCGATCTTGGATTTGACATACGATAAGCGACGAGGCTCTTCAGCCACTAATTCTTTTATGCGTTGCACTTCGGATTCGTCATATATGCACGGCCTACCGCCACCATGCCCCTTGTACAAGGCACGAATACCATATTCTTCCCAATCATCAATCCACTGAGAAGCAGTTTGATATCTAATTTCAAGTATTTCGGCAATTTGCTCAAGGGTAAAGCCACGATTGCTCAATAAAAGGCTATGGGCTCTTTCCCTTATACATCTCAGAGGTCCGTAGTGTTTGGCGAATTTCAAAGTTAATAAAACAGCTTCATCAGTGATTGTAGTGACGTACTTCATAGGGAGAGGGATTTAAAGACCAGTACTCTCTTTATAATAGAGTAAATGTATCATTCAATAGCTATCTGATCGTTAGATCAAGAAGTAGATTTCTCGTACTGGCCGAACATCCAGTTTATTTGAAACCAAACTATGACCTACTTACTCTGCCTTTTTATCAATAGCCCTTCAGCTACAATCAACTATAGGGTCACCCAAAAACCAAACCAATAAAAAATCACAGGCCTATGTCCCCGGATACCGTCAATATTTTGTTCCTGTCATTCTGTATTGCTCTTGTATTTATGATGCAGGTGGGTTTTCTATGCTTTGAGGCAGGCGCTGTAAGAAGCAAAAACACTATAAATGTTGCTTCCAAAAACCTGCTTGATTTTATTATCGTCACACTGGCTTATGTGGGACTGGGTTTCTATATCCAATATGGCGCTTTTAATGCTCTGCTGGAAAATAGCCCTCCGGATTCAAAAGGAAGCCTCTATCTATTTCTCATGTTTCAAACCTTATTTGCCGCCACTGCCGCAACCCTGGTTTCAGGCGCTGTAGCCGAGCGCTGCGGGTTAAAAGGTTACCTGATTATCAGCCTTCTGATTGCTGCATTCATCTATCCCGTCGCAGGCCAGTGGATATGGGGAGGCACTCTCGGCACAAAGGCTGGCTGGCTTGCACAAATGGGCTTTATTGATTTTGCTGGCTCAACCGCAGTTCACAGCCTCGGGGGCAGTGTTGCTCTGGCGGCATTACTAATTATTGGCCCAAGAAAGGGCGTCTACGAACAGGAAAATGGTTTCAGGGGGCAGAATATCGTACTGAGCCTGATGGGCTTGTTATTCCTATGGCTGGGATGGTTTGGGTTTAACATGGGTAGCCTGATAAAACTGGGTCCACTGGCACCCGTTATTCTTATAAATACCTTTGTGGCGGCAGCGGCAGGCGGTATCGCTGCAATGATCTGGAGCCATTTTTTTGATAAAAAAGTTAATTTGCTGACTGTAGCCAATGGCATATTGGCAGGACTGGTGGGCATTACCGCCGGAGCCCATGCAATGATTCCTGAAACGGCAATAGTCATTGGCCTGATTTCAGGGCTACTTTACTGTTTTGCCATGGTACTTATGAATTACTTCAAGCTTGATGATGTGGTTGGTGCCGTTCCTGTTCATCTGGCTGCTGGTTTCTGGGGCACCCTTGCTGTGGCTCTGTTGGGAGATCCTGAAGTGCTTGATACCGGCAATGAGTAAGTTCTCAATAACTGCTGGATAGCTGCAAAATTCTGATATACATCTATCCTTCCCTCATGCAACCCCCAATCAATCAAGAGCAAGTGTACTCACCTGCGAGATTACTGAATCTTGTTGCTCAGCAGCAAGGGCAGATTACTCAGCAGCAAGAGCAGATAGCGAAGCTTCAAGCGCTTGTTGAGGCACTGCAAGCGCAGATTCGTCGTCTTAAAAAACTGCCGCCAAAGCCTGATATCAGACCCAATACAAAACCAAAAGATGATGGTAAAAAGGGTGATAATGGTCCCGGTGATGACAACGAACCGCCTGATAATTCAGGGAAACGTAAGGTTGAGAAGCCTGGCGAACGAACACGAAAAAATCGCCAACAGCCTGATAAGCCAGCAACAGAAAAAATCATCACCGTAGAAGTATCTGATGTCCCGTCTGGTTCGACACCAAACGGATTTAGCTCTTTTTCTGTACAAGAGCTGACTATTCAGGCGTTCACGGTCGAGTATCATTTGGAGCAATGGCAGACGCCCGACGGACAAACCATCACAGCAAAACCTCCCGAAAGCCTGCATGGACATCACTATGGACCACAACTCCAGTCCTATTTGTTGTACCAGCATCACGGTTGCTCGGTGACTCAGCCGCAGCTGTTGGACTGGTTGTGGGATATAGGAATCTCAATGTCCGCGGGAGAACTTCATCGGCTACTCACTGAAGGTCATACTGACTTTCATGAAGAAAAAGACGCTTTGCTGGCAACAGGGTTCAAATGCTCCCGCTACATCCAGACCGATGACACCGGAGCTAGGCATAAAGGACAAAATGGCTACTGTACCATTATCAACAATGAGCTATTTGCCTGGTTTGAGAGCACAGGCAGTAAGAGTAGGGAAAACTTCCTGAGCCTCTTGCATCGCCCCTGGAAGACTTATTCCGTCACGCAGGACGCCTTGGACTATCTGGAAAAATTTGATTACCCGGAGAAGTGGCTAAGCATCATCAGGCAATACATGGGCGTTACGTTTTTAAACCGGGAAGCCTGGGAAGCAGCCCTTAACGACCATGGGCTAACGGGAAAGACCCGGCGCAAGCAAGCAGCAGAAGCGCTTATTTACAGCAGCTTAATGGCTCATGGTATGGGACACCTGACCACATTCAGTGATGGTGCTCAGCAGTTCAACGTATTCAACCATGCTCAATGCTGGGTTCATGCGGAGCGGGGATTGGCTAAAGTCCACCCGGTCAATGAGCAGCAAGCCAGTGCACAGTACTGGTGTCGTACATGGTTCTGGGCTATCTACAACGATTTAAAAGTCTTCAAGGCCAGCCCCGATAAAAGTAAAGCTCAAAACATACGTCGCGATTTCAAGGCCCTGACTAATACCCAGGTAGACTTTCCTGATTTACAGGACGCACTGTCAGGGCTGGTCGTTATAGAGAAGGAATTGCTACAGGTACTCGATGCTCCAAGCCTTCCGCTCCATAACAACCTGAGCGAAAGCCAAATACGGGAATACGTGAAACGACGAAAAATCAGCGGCGGCACAAAAAGCAAAGCGGGAAGAAAGTGCCGGGATACGTTTGCCAGCCTGAAAAAAACTTGCCGGTTGTACGGTTTATCGTTTTGGCATTATCTGAAAGATCGAATCATGGGCAGTGGCAGTTTTCCCTGGTTGCCCGACCTGATAGAACAAGCATCCAGCGACTTTTCGTGTGGGTTAACCAGCAGTTATTGAGAACTTACGGCAATGACTATACAACTCAGCTGGGTATTCAAGTATTGGGTTCTCTTATCGTTATTGTTTGGTCTTTTAGTATCAGCTACATAATACTCGGCCTGATCAATCGATTTATCCCTCTAAGGGTTCCGGAAAAAAGTGAACAGATAGGGCTGAATATTGCTGAACATGGGGCCGTTTCTGAGCTGGCCCTGCTTGTGGGGCAGCTTGAAAAACAATCAACCACGGAACAGTTCAGCCCTTTGGGCACTGATTCTTTTTCAGAACTCTATCCCATAGCCCAACAATACAACCTGATATTAAACCGGTTCCTGCACTCCCAGTCCGCTATGAAGCAAAATATTGCAGCACTGGAAGAGTTACGAGATCAGCTACAAAGCCAAAAAGATATCGCCGAGACGGCCAATCAGCATAAAACGGAGTTTTTGGCTAAAATGAGCCATGAAATAAGAACCCCGCTTAACGGAATCATCAGCCTTGCAGAATTGCTCAATGATGAAACATTAACCAGTGAACAAAAACAATATATCACCATTATCCTTCAGTCAGGGCAGTCCTTATTAGCAATAATCAATGACATTCTGGACTTTTCAAAGATAGAGGCCGGCAAATTAGCCTTGAATCAGCAGCCTTATCATCTTAAGCCATTACTTGAACAATGTATCGCTGCCTTTACCGCAGAAACCCTGAACAAACCTATCGAGCTAAAACTGGATATTCAGTCTAAGGCAATGCCTGAGCAGTTCAACGGTGACTCTGGCCGAATCCGGCAAATCATCATGAATCTGTTAGGAAATGCCTTTAAGTTTACAGAACAAGGGCAAATCAAGCTTTCCGCTGATTATGATCCGGTTCAGGAGCTGCTCACTGTAACAGTGTCTGATACCGGCAAGGGCATTGCTGACCATCGACTTGGCGATATCTTCCAGTCCTTCGAACAGGAAGATAATTCAACCCAACGCAAATTCGGAGGAAGTGGGCTGGGCCTGACAATTTCCAAACAGTTGGTGGCGCTAATGGGTGGGGATATCTGGGTTGAAAGCACCCTGGGTAAAGGGTCTTGCTTTTACTTCAGAATCAAAAGCCCGGCCATTAGCCCTGATATTTCCTAAACTCCGCTTACCATCACTGGAATGCGGGAGATAAATCAGTACAGACGCTTCCAGTCGAAGCGCGTTGCATCCTATAGAGTTTACCCTTCCTCGTTCCCACTGGACTTAGGCATTCGATCAAGAATACGATCTGCCAGACGAGAGAAAGGCAGGCTTTGAACCCAAACAGTTCCAGTTCCCTGCAGTGTTGCCAGAAACGCTCCCTCACCGCCAAACACCATGCTTTTTAAACCACCGGATAGCTGAATGTCATAATCAATACCCTGGGTAAAAGCCACCAGGCAGCCGGTATCCAGCCGCAACGTTTCATTATTGAGGGGTTTGGCTATAACAGCTCCACCGGCATGAATAAAGGTCATGCCATCTCCTCTTAGCCGCTGCAAAATAAACCCTTCGCCACCAAAGAAACCACTCCCCAGCTTTTTGTTAAAGGCAATATCGACCTGAGTACCCAGGGCTGCCGCAAGGAATGAGTCTTTCTGGCAGATAACCTCTTCTCCCACCTCTGCCATATTGATTGGGACAACAGACCCAGGAAAAGATGCAGCAAAAGCGACCTTTCTTTTTCCTTCGCCTTCATTAGTAAAGTGGGTCATAAACAGTGACTCACCCGTGATCATCCGCTTCCCTGCACTGAACAGCTTGGAAAAAAGCCCTTGGTCAGCATCAGAGCCATCACCCATTCTGGTTTCAAAAGTGATGTCTTCCTCCATATAATTCATGGCTCCGGCTTCAGCTATCACGGTTTCACCCGGATCTAACTCCACCTCCACAAACTGCATATCATGGCCAATGATTTCATAATCGACTTCATGGCAACGCATAACGGCTTCACTCCCTATTTATTAAAGGTGCTAGGGGCTGTTGAGCCCACTCTATAAAACGGATTGCGTAAAACCCTGATCGCGAGAGCACCACTATGAGGCTAAGATCAAGTGGCTAACAATCATACCGGGGGAAATCATGAGAAATGTTATATCAACAGGCTTCCGACTTACAGCCGTAGCTTCTTTTGGTTTCTGGTGGGTCTGGCTGCTAGGCGGCGCTTCTTATTACTACATCGCTGAACAGTCCTCCTTATGGAACTCACTGACTTCCGGGGCAGGGATCAGCTTGGTTGCTTCCGTCGGTGGTATCTTCAGTGCCTTCTTCTCGGAAATCCTGTCAAGATAAAATAGCAGTGCTTGCCCGGGCCCCTCTCGGGCAAAGATTTTCAGCTGCAATCTTTCTCCTGAAATAGTTAATGGATACCGATACCCATTGATACTAAAAACCATAAGCTATAGAGTTCTGAATTTTTATCCAGCAACAATCCAACCTTGTCAGTTAATAAACGACAAAAGTCTATAACAAGGAATCGATATGACAACGACCCGGGACTACCCAATGTCTGTCCTAGTTGTTTTTTCCCTGTTTTTTTCAGGGATGGCTATTTCAGCGGTATTAGCTTCAAAGATTATTGTTATCGCTGATTATACGGTGCCTGCTGGCGTACTGGCTTATGCCATTACCTTTGCATGTACAGATATTATTGGTGAAGTCTATGGAGAGCGTAACGCCCGTACAATGGTCTTGGCCGGCTTTATTGCCATGCTAGCTGTTGCTGCTCTCGTTGAGCTAGCAGTAGTATGGAAACCAGCCCCATTCTGGGATAATCAAAATATGTTTGAGCAAGTATTAAACAGCAATAGCCGTATTATTTTAGGTAGCCTGGCCGCATATATTTGCAGCCAAATGCTGGATATATGGATTTTTGGACAACTTCGCCATGTCACGAACAGCAAACACTTATGGCTAAGGAATAATTTATCCAGCGTATCTGCACAGCTGGTTGATTCCATCGTTTTTGTATCCATCGCTTATTATGGAAAACTTCCAATACAGGATATAATTATTGGTCAATGGATGGCTAAAATCATAATTTCACTAATAGATACACCCTTCGTATACATAGCCCGGATATTTCATAAATAAAGGCAAGTTCCGTCCAATCTGTTGGTACGATTGGATTGACAAAAAAATGCTTCGGAAAAAGCAAACCGGAACTTGCCATGACCCAATCTACACAAGAGCAGCTTCGCTTTCATCCTTCAAATGGTAAAACTATCCGTGCGGACTTCAATGGTGGAGAGTTATCTTCAGATTTTGGGGCTCTGCTGTTACGGGAAACCATATTGCATAGCGGACTTATTTCCAGACTGACCCAGGCCATTGATGACAAGCGTCACCCATCCTACATTGACCACTCTCTGCAAAACCTCCTGGTTCAGCGAATTTTGCAAATGGCTTGCGGTTATGAGGATGCCAACGACAGCAACCGCCTCCGTAAAGACCCCATGTTAAAGCTGGCTACCGGACGAAACCCTTTGGATGATGATAACCACCTGGCTTCATCTCCCACCTACACACGGCTCGGGAAGTCCATGCGGCGCAAAGATATCTATCAAATGGCTGAAGCATTTGTGCATCATTTTATCGCCAGTTATGACTTGCCACCTATGGCTATCGTGATCGATCTTGATCACACACCGGCCATTACCCACGGATCGCAGCAAATGAATTTGTTTAATGCCAAATATCAGGACTACTGTTATCTGCCTTTGCTGATTTTTGAAGGTCTCAGTGGCAAGCTGATTACTGCCATCCTCCGTCCAGGCAAAACGCCAACAGGCAGGGAAAATGCCGCTATTATCAAGCGTGTCATCAAGCTTATCCGTAAACGGTGGCCAAAAACCCATTTGCTGGTGCGCGGGGATAGCCACTTTGCTCAACCTGAGTTAATGCATGTTGTTCAGGCTAATACTCATGCTGATTATGTGCTGGGTAAAGGTGCCGGTCACAAGACGGCCTTACGCCCTAAAGCCAAAGAGTTGCTAGATGAGGCTCGTCGAGCTTTCAAGGTTAAAACAGCCTTAGCCAAGTTGAACGATATGCCTGAGCCAGAACGACTCAGGCTGTACGGTGAGGCCGAGTATCAGGCTAAAAGCTGGAAAGGGCTCGATACCCGGATAATCTATAAGGCAGAGGTTAACGAGAAAGGCGACAATCCCCGCTTTATTGTCACCTCAATCAAAGAGGCTTCCCCAGAGGTGATTTATGAGGATCTGTACTGCCCAAGAGGGCAGGATGAGAATTTCATTAAGCACCTGAAAAGTGATCTGTCCGGTGACAGACTGTCAGACCAGACCTTTCTGGCCAATCACTTGAGACTGTTTTATGCCTGTGCGGCTTACGTTCTGCATTACGAGCTGAGAACCAAGGCTTTGAAAGGAACGGAACTGGAGAAAGCCCAGCCATCAACGGTAATCACAAAACTCTGCAAAGTAGCGGTTAAGGTGGTTGAGTACAAGGATCGGATCAAACTGCACCTACCCAGCAGCTGCCCATTCAAGAAGCTTTTGCAGCATGTAACAGAGATATTTTATCAAATGCCGTTGCCTCGGCCTGGGTAGCAGCCTCCACAACGCTTAGCCCGCCTAAATAATAACCAGATGAGAGACGTTTGGAGTATTCATTCGGCCTAAAAAAGCAGAATTGATCGTTAAATGTTCAGATTGGTGTAGTCGGAGCCTGAAGACCTTTAGTCACAGAGTGATAAAACAGCAGCCCCCACAGAAAAGTCAAAATTGAATGGACAGCCTGCTGCTTTATGAAATATCCGGGATAGGAGTATCCCTATTAAAAAAAGATACATCCAAAATAAAAACATCTATAGCCGTTTAATTTAAAGTCGACTGCATTATATATGCATGCAGTCGTTTATATGGATAGATGTAAAAACAATAGGAAAATATAATAAAAAGCCGGAAATCGCTGATACAGGAACCATCTGTGCATAACAGGCTTACTTGCATATCTAAACATATCCTTTCAACTGCATTGTGCTGCTTTTTAATCACTCCCAGCTTTGCTAATACGCCTTCATCATTTAGCAAGGCAAAAAAAATAGCCGCTGAGGTATACCAAGACCAGCCAAGCAGCTTCTATTGTGGCTGCAAGATAAACACAGAAGGGAAAAAATTAGTTCCGGACCTTAATTCCTGTGGCTACAAGGTAAGAAAACAGCCTAAAAGAGCCCGGCGGATTGAGTGGGAGCATATCGTTCCAGCCTGGGTCTTCGGCCACCAGTTAAAATGCTGGCAAGAGGGTGGCCGCAAAAATTGTAGCAAAAATAGCGAACAATTCAGACATATGGAAGCCGATTTACATAACCTGGTTCCCGCTGTCGGGGAAGTGAATGGAGACCGTTCAAACTACCGGTTTGCTGTCCTGCCCCAGACCCCGGACATGTATGGCCAGTGTGATTTCAAAGTAAATTTCAAACAGCGGGCTGCCGAACCACCTGTTGAAAAAAGAGGTAAAATAGCCCGAATTTACCTTTATATGTCTGACCGCTACGGTTTCAAGTTAAGCCCTCAACAGAGAAAACTGTTTGAGGCCTGGAACAAGATGTATCCCGTCACAGCCTGGGAGTTAAAACGAAACCGGTATATCAGCAGAATTCAGGGATGGGGCAACCCTTATGTCTCTCAACAAAGCAACCTGGAAAAGGGTTAAATTAGTCCATCCCACAGCAAATGATAGGTTCAGTGGCTGTGGGACAGAGTACTAGTACGTCATTGTATCTATGCCTTATCATGATGATTTGGATTATTTTTAAAAAAGCCTATGCAATCGTATTTCGCATAGGCTCCCTCTGTTAAACAGCCATAGGCTGAAAAGTCGGCGTTCACAGGTTAATGAAAGCAGCTTTTCCCTGAAACAAGGTTAACACATGACGGAACAGACCTTTATAGGAGATGACGGAGTAGAACGTCAAACCCTTAGGTCCTATACAGAAAGCGCATACCTGAATTACTCAATGTATGTCATTCTGGATCGGGCCTTGCCCCACATCGGTGACGGTTTAAAGCCAGTTCAGCGACGTATTGTCTATGCCATGAGCGAACTGGGCTTGAAGAATACAGCCAAGTTCAAGAAATCTGCCCGTACTGTGGGTGATGTACTGGGTAAGTTCCACCCTCACGGCGACAGTGCTTGCTACGAAGCCATGGTTCTAATGGCCCAGCCCTTTTCATACCGTTACCCACTGATTGACGGACAGGGTAACTGGGGATCGGCCGATGACCCCAAATCCTTTGCAGCCATGCGTTACACGGAATCCCGTCTCGCGCCTTATGCCGATAGCCTTCTAAGCGAACTTGGGCAGGGGACTGTTGACTGGACTCCTAATTTTGATGGTTCCCTTGAAGAGCCTGCTACCCTTCCTGCCCGCCTTCCCAATCTGCTCCTTAATGGAACCAGTGGTATTGCCGTAGGCATGGCCACAGACATTCCGCCCCATAACCTTCAGGAAGTGGCTGAGGCATGCATTCATAAACTGGACAACCCGAATGCGTCTGTAACTGAGTTATGCCAATATATTCAGGGACCCGATTTCCCCACATCAGCAGAAATCATCACGCCCAGGGAAGATATTCTCAAGCTCTATCAACAGGGGCGCGGCTCTTTACGTATGAGGGCTGTATACCAGATGGAAGGAGGGGATATTGTTATAACAGCCTTGCCTCACCAGGTATCCGGAGCAAAAGTACTGGAACAAATTGCCTCTCAAATGCAGGCAAAAAAACTCCCGATGGTTGCAGACCTGAGGGATGAATCCGACCATGAAAATCCAACCCGGCTGATTATTGTTCCCAAATCAAACCGGATCGATAGTTCTGCCCTGATGCAGCATCTTTTTGCCACCACCGACCTGGAACGCACCTATCGTGTTAACTTTAATATGATTGGTACTGATGGCCGGCCACAAGTTAAGCCCCTGGATAAGATGCTGGGCGAATGGTTGTGCTGGCGGTCAGAAACTGTCAAACGTCGGCTGCAATTTCGTCTTGATAAAGTACTTAATCGATTACATATCCTGGAAGGTTTACTGACAGCGTTCCTTAATATCGATGAAGTTATAGAAATAATTCGTACTGAAGATAAACCCAAAGCGGCCTTGATCGAACGCTTTGGCCTCTCCGAAATTCAAGCAGAGTCCATTCTGGACCTAAAGCTTCGTCAACTGGCAAAGCTGGAAGAACAAAAAATCCGTGGAGAACAGGATGAGCTTGAAAAAGAACAGCAAACACTGGAATTAACTTTAGGTTCCGAAAGAAGACTGAAAACACTGATTAAAAAAGAGTTGAAGGCCGATGCCAAACAATACGGCGATGCCCGACGTTCACCCATTACTATTCGTAAAGAAGCCAGGGCACTGACAGAAACAGACTTACTGGCCTCAGAACCGGTAACCGTGATTTTGTCAGAAAAGGGTTGGGTTCGTTGTGCCAAAGGTCATGAGGTAGACCCCAAAAACCTTAATTATAAATCAGGCGACAGTTATCGAATGTCAGCCCAGGGTAAGAGCAATCAACAATCAGTTTTCATTGATTCCACAGGAAGATCCTATACGATTCAGACTCATACCTTACCCTCTGCCCGAGGCCAGGGAGAACCCTTAACAGGCCGAATCAGTCCACCTTCCGGTGCAACCTTCGAGGGTTTATGCCTGGGTGATAGCGATGACTGCTATTTATTAAGCAGTGATGCAGGTTATGGCTTTATTGCACAACACTCCGATTTGGTTAGCAAAAATAAAGCAGGTAAGGCGCTCCTCACTCTCCCTAAAGGATCTAACGTCTTATCACCCATCAAAATAAAAAACACACCACAGCTCATCGTTGCCATCAGCAATGAGGGAAGAATGCTGGTCTTTCCTTTGACAGAGCTTCCCAAGCTGGCTCGAGGAAAAGGCAATAAAATTTTAAATATTCCCGCCAGTCGCGCTGCTGAGCACCTGGAGTTCGTCTGTGCACTGGCAGTTATCTGTGAAAATGACTCCTTAATCCTTCGTGCAGGAAAAAGACATTTGACACTTAAACCCACCGATCTTGAACATTACAAAGGTGAGCGAGGCCGACGTGGCAATAAACTGCCCCGTGGATGTCAAAAAGTCGATAGCATTGAGGTAATAGAAGCCAGTCAGAATCATTCATAAGTTACTTCAGCCTTATACCAATTGCTCACTCTAACCATAGTGCTCACTACATGTGAGCAATTGGTATAATCATCAGGTTTGCAGGCTACTTCAAGGTGTCAAATTACCCTCTATTCATAGGATAAGATGATAACCAAGCCTCTATTTAGGTCTCTTTAATACCACACCCTTTAATAATCAGCCGACTCAGGCTTTCTGTAGCCGCTTCTATATCGCTATCTTCAAGCTCTGTCTTACCTAAAACAGAAGCAACCTGTGGGCGAAAATCAATGTAATATTGCGTTGTGGCCCAAATGGTAAATAGTAGGTGCAAGGGATCAACAGGGTCCATTTTCCCCTGTTCAACCCAGGCATTAATCACACTGGATTTTTCATTAATCCAGTCAGTAAAGTAATGGAAGTGTTCTTTAAGGTAGTGTCCTCCATGAATAATTTCGCTACTGAATATTCTGGAAGCATTTGAATGAGCCTGGCAGTATTGCATCTTGGCACTAATATAGGTTCGCAAGGCTTTCGCAGGCTCATCATCAGGACTAAGTCCACTAAACACTGCCTCCCAAAGCTCCATAATGTGCTTCAGGACAGCGCTGTACAAATCCAGCTTACTATTGAAGTAATAGTGCACATTCGCTTTTGGAAGCCCTGCCCGGTTAGCAATATCTCTTATTGATGCTCCTTTAAAACCGCTTGTAACGAACTCATCTTCAGCGGCTTGCAAAATAATCTGTATATTTTTTTGCCTCACTCGGCTGGTCTTTAAGCCTGGCTGTGCAGGCTTGGTAACAGATGGTTGCATGGCTATTTCCGTGTTAAGTTTGAGTAAGAGGCTATGCATGTCGTTCAGATAAGAAATATAGACAACAGTGCGGTAAATGCCATGCCAAGTAATTATTTTAATACACGTCAACGTTCAATTATGAGGCAGCCTCTATTTATCTAACACTTAAGTCATAGTAATTTACTTTTTTCCCCTGGGTGCATACTCAAAAACATCTGAGTGTATATTTTCCTGAGCAAATCCTACCTTTGTTATTGCATCCACCGTCGCATATACCATACCAGGGGAGCCACTGATATAGACTTCAGCATTTTTCAATTCATCCTTATCTGCCAGTATGGCCTCATAAAGCAGCCCATAGCGTCCACACCAATCATCACTACCACTCACATCGCTAACAACAGGATGATAATGAATCCCCCTCTCTACCCACTGTATAGGAAGGCTTGGCAAATAAAAGTCAGTCGGTGCCCTGGCCCCCCAATAGAGATGGATACCCTGTTGATGTCCCAGATTAAGGCAGTGCTCAGCAATACTTTTCATCTGTGCAAAACCAGTGCCTGCTGCAATAAGTAATATTGGCTTATCTGGTAGCTGATCTGCATAACAGAACCCTTTCGGCATTCTTACCGTAACCTTCCCTGATTCAAGAATGGTAAAAAGTCGGTCAGAATTTTCACGGCCCACTAACCGCTGAATATGCAGCTCTAGTTCTCTCTGTCCTGCCAAAGGAGCTGACGCTATGGAAAAAGCGCAGGCATCTCCTCCTGGAAGGAGGATTTCAAGATACTGCCCAGCAGAATAAACGGGTACTTCGCCCTCTTCGCAGCACAGGTTCACCCTGTATGTATTAGCACCCAATAACTGTATGTCTGTTACTAAAAAAGGTTTTGTCACTACATTATTACTCAGCACGCACCGACATCCTCTATTGTGAGAATTCAAGGTCTGTTGACATAAGCCTGTATATTTCATTCAACTTGGAAATACCCTTTGGCTTGATTGATATCAACTTATAATGTTTATGAAATATCCGGGCTAGAACCCGGTGTTATACCAAGATCATCCCATATGGCATCAACACGTTCCTTCACCTCAGCTGACATGGCAATGGTTTTCCCCCACTCTCTGTCTGTCTCACCCTGCCATTTATTGGTGGCATCAAACCCCACCTTCGAACCCAAACCCGCCACAGGTGAAGCAAAATCCAGGTAATCAATGGGTGTATTCTCTACAAATACCGAGTCACGCTTAGGATCCATGCGAGTGGTCATGGCCCATATAACATCATTCCAGTCCCTGGCATTGATATCGTCATCAGTAACAATGACAAACTTGGTATACATAAACTGACGCAGGAAAGACCACACACCCAACATAACCCGTTTAGCATGCCCCGGGTATTCTTTCTTCATGGTGACAATGGCCAGCCTGTAGGAACACCCTTCCGGCGGAAGGTAAAAATCGACGATTTCAGGAAATTGCTTTTTAAGGATGGGGACAAAGACTTCATTAAATGCCAGCCCCAAAATAGCCGGTTCATCCGGTGGGCGCCCGGTATAGGTACTGTGATAAATGGGGTTCTTTCTATGGGTTATGCAATCAACGGTAAAGACAGGGAAGCGCTCAACCTCATTATAATAACCGGTATGGTCACCATAAGGGCCTTCATCTGCCATTTCTCCCGGAGCAATATGCCCTTCCAGGACAAACTCAGCGCTCGCAGGTACCTGCAAATCATTTGTTTTACAGGCAACCAGCTCTGTTTTTGATCCCCTCAGCAACCCCGCAAAGGCATATTCAGACAAAGTATCGGGTATCGGGGTTACCGCCCCAAGAATTGTTGCCGGATCCGCTCCCAGTGCCACAGACACAGGAAATGATTCCCCTGGGTGTTTTCTCTGCCAGTCCCTGAAATCCAGCGCACCACCACGATGGGAAAGCCAGCGCATAATTAACTTGTTAGGCCCAAGCAACTGTTGCCGGTAAATACCCAGGTTTTGCCGTTCTTTTTCTGGCCCCCTGGTAATAACCAGCGGCCAGGTCACCAGGGGCGCCACATCACCAGGCCAGCATGTTTGAATGGGCAAACGGGTGAGATCCACCTGGTGGCCTTGAAGAACAACCTCCTGACAGGGCGCGGAATTAACTACTTTTGGCCCCATATTCATTACTTTTCGAAATAGCGGCAGTTTTGACAAAGCATCCCGAAAACCTTTGGGAGGCTCTGGCTCCCTTAAAAAAGCCAATAGCTCGCCCACCTCCCTGAGAGCCTCAACATTCTCCTGTCCCATACCCATTGCCACACGGCGAGCCGTTCCAAACAGGTTGGTTAATACCGGAATATCATAGCCCTTAGGGTTTTCAAAGAGTAACGCAGGCCCTCCCTGTTTTAAGGTTCGGTCGCTCACCTCTGTCATTTCCAGACAGGGGTCTACTTCGGCCTGAATGCGCTTCAGTTCCCCCTGTTGCTCAAGCTGTTGAATAAAATCTCGAAGATCCCTGTATTTCATGTGGTTTTTCAGGTGCTTAATAGACATATGGCCCGATAACCGGGCCATATTTGGAACTCCAAAAGAGAAAGCTTTACTTTCTCTTCATGGACTGGAAGAACTCTTGATTGGTCTTGGTGTGCTTCATCCGATCCAGCAGGAATTCAACGGCAGCAATTTCATCCATCGGGTGCAGGATCTTGCGAAGGATCCACATACGCTGCAGCTCTTCTTCAGATGTCAGAAGATCTTCACGGCGGGTACCGGACTTGTTGATATTGATGGCGGGGAATACGCGCTTTTCAGAACACCTGCGATCCAGGTGCAGTTCCATGTTACCGGTTCCCTTAAACTCCTCAAAGATGACTTCATCCATTTTGGAGCCAGTATCCACAAGAGCCGTCGCCATGATCGTCAAGCTGCCACCCTCTTCAATGTTACGGGCGGCTCCGAAGAAGCGCTTGGGTCGTTCCAAGGCGTGGGCATCCACACCACCCGTTAACACCTTGCCAGATGAAGGAATAACCGTGTTATAAGCCCGTGCCAGTCGAGTGATGGAGTCCAGCAGGATAACAACATCCTTCTTGTGCTCAACCAGTCGCTTGGCTTTTTCCAGCACCATCTCGGCAACCTGGACATGGCGGGACGGTGGCTCATCAAAGGTAGAGGCCACCACTTCACCACGAACAGAACGTGACATCTCGGTTACTTCTTCAGGGCGCTCATCAATCAACAGTACGATTAGGTGGCATTCCGGGCTGTTTTTCGTCACATTCGCTGCAATGTTTTGCAGCATCAGGGTTTTACCTGCTTTTGGAGGAGAAACAATCAATCCCCGCTGCCCCTTGCCAAAGGGGGCAACCAGGTCAATAATCCTTGCCGTTAAATCTTCTGTGGAGCCATTCCCCATTTCCATTACCAGGCGATTCTGGGGAAACAGCGGGGTCAGGTTTTCAAATAAAATTTTATTACGGGCATTTTCAGGCTGATCAAAATTAATTTCATTCACCTTGAGAAGGGCAAAATAGCGTTCCCCCTCTTTTGGTGGTCTGATTTTGCCTGAAATAGTGTCCCCTGTTCTCAGGTTGAAACGCCTGATTTGGCTGGGGGAAACATAAATATCATCAGGTCCGGCAAGGTAAGAGCTGTCAGCAGAGCGGAGAAAACCAAAACCGTCCTGCAGAATTTCCAAAACGCCATCACCATAGATATCCTCACCACTACGGGCATGCCGCTTGAGAATAGTGAAAATAACATCCTGCTTCCGGGATCGTGCGAGGTTTTCCAGCCCCATTTCATTCGCGATTGCCAGAAGTTCAGGAACAGACTTTTTCTTCAGTTCGGTAAGATGCATAACAGTTTGCGAACATTATATTGAAAGGTAATTGGCCGTCGTCGTTGCAGGAAGATCAGATGTTGTTCGGCTTATATTCGTTCTGGACAGCTGCGCGTCGATGCCTGCGAGTTTGTTTATATCGGCTGTCCAGTTGGGCCAGACCTAGAATACGTCATTGAAATCTGACAGCCCTTGAATTCACAGTCTATATCCTTTATTGGAAAATAATCAAGGTTAAATCTCACGTCAACCAAGATCTTTATTTTTTAAAAAAAATAACAGGAAGACAATAAAGGATGCCTTCCACTCTAAATCACTTAAATGTTGCTGTCCAGAAATGCGGTCAGCTGTGATTTGGATAAGGCTCCCACTTTAGTTGCTTCAACACTTCCTCCCTTGAATAGCATCAGGGTAGGAATACCACGCACACCATACTTTGGAGGCGTTGCTTCGTTCTCATCGATGTTCAGCTTGCAGACTTTCAGTTTGCTTTCATAGTCCTGGGCTATTTCATCCAAAACAGGGGCAATCATCTTGCAAGGGCCACACCATTCAGCCCAATAATCCACCAGAACAGGGCTTTCAGCCTTCAGAACTTCCTCTTCAAAAGATGAGTCTGTCACATTGACAATCTCGCTCATGGAATGGACCTCCTAGCCACTTTGCTTTATGTCAAGAAGAGCATCATATCAAAGGCTGACCCCATGAAACAAATTCATCCCGTTTATCCCCTGAAAATGAATTATTTCCACATAAATTCAAGGCTCCACTCTAAAATTCTGTTGACAGCCCCTAACGTGATACCCAGCTTCTGTTATGCTGCATTATCGAACAGATAACCCTATTTAAAGAGACACGTTCCATGAGAGATAAGGACCACAATGGGGAGGACTGCCCTTCACTGGTGGCAGCCATTGACCTTGGTTCAAACAGTTTCCATATGATTGTCGCCCGGGTAGAACAGGGTGAAATCCGGCCGCTGGACAGGCTTGGAAAAAAAGTCCAGCTGGCAGCAGGACTCAGCCAAGAACATTCGTTGTCTGATGATGCCATTCAACGGGGCCTGGAGTGTTTGGCAGAATTTGCCCAATACCTCTCAGGCAAGCAAATTCAAACCGTTCGAATTGTGGGGACAAATGCGCTGAGAAAAGCCAAAAACAGTGCTATTTTTGTGGAAAAAGCCCAGGAAATTTTTCCGTATCCCATTGAAGTGATTGCGGGACGTGAAGAGGCGCGCCTGATTTATCTGGGCGTTGCACAAACCCAGTCTGACGACTCGGAGCGCCGCCTGGTGATAGATATCGGTGGTGGCAGTACCGAATTTATTATTGGTGAAAGGTTTGAACCCAAACTACTGGAAAGCCTGCATATGGGTTGTGTCACTTTCACTGAACGCTTTTTCAAAAACGGTCAGATTTCTTCCCAACGTTACCAGTCTGCCTATTATGCGGCACGACTGGAATTACTTAATATTGAAAAACAATACTGTAACCTGGGGTGGGTAGATACGGTTGGCTCTTCCGGTTCCATTAAAGCGGTGAGCAATATTCTCCAGCAGGAAACAGGCAGTGATATTATTACTTCCAGGGCCCTTGGGGAATTAAAGCAAAAAATGCTGGGCTACAGCCATATCAGACAGCTACAGATGCCCGGGTTAAGGCCGGATCGACAGACTATCTTTCCTGGTGGCCTGGCAATTTTACAAGCCAGCTTTGATGCCCTGAATATCAAACAGCTACGCTACTCTGAGGGCGCTCTCAGGGAAGGTGTACTGTATGACCTGATGGGACGTCAGCATCATGAGGATGTCAGGGAGCGAACCATCCAGGCCCTTATGACCCGCTATCACGTGGATCCAAAAGATGCCAAAGAACTGAGCACCCATGCAAAACAATGCTTTATGCATGTTTCGAAAGCCTGGGGGCTTTGCATAGAGCAAGATTTACCGTTACTGATCTGGGCTGCCAGAATTTGTAAAATCGGCCTGGATATCTCCCATACCCAGTTTAACAACCATGGCGCTTACCTGATCAGCCACTCTGACTTAATGGGGTTTAGCAAATTCCAGCAACAACAGCTTGCACTTTTAGTGGAAGGACATCGACGCTCTATTCCCAAAAGCAAACTTATCACCTTTCCGCCAGGTGATGCCCATCGCCTGCTGAAACTGATCATCTTGTTAAGAGTGGCCGGCGTTATTACCCATAGCTGTGGAAAACATATACAGCTAGCCTATCAGGTTGAAGCCTATAGACAGGAGATAAAAATCCATTTTGCAGAAAACTGGTTGAAAGAACACCCTTTAACCCGTGCAGAACTGGAAAGGGAGGCGTATTACCTGAAAAAAGCGAATTACACGCTTGAGGCATTTTAATCATGCTTGTGGCGACTATCTGTCACCTTCAGGCATATAGTTTTTAACCACTGAGGCACAGAGAAAAAGTGTTTTTTCTTCGTGCCTCCACGGCTATTTTCTTTCACAGCCGGCTCAATAAACTCCCCCCTTTCAACAATTGATGCTAGCCCTTATTCCCGGTATTCCTCCTTATCACGGGTGAGCATAATCACAGCACCATCGATCAGGCTGGTGCAGGCATCGTGAACATGAGCGCTATCATTAAGAAGGGAGCTGGCCATGTAAGAGTCCACTTGTTCCGACCGAATGAGCCTGTTTAACGTCTCATTGGTTTGCCGATCCTGCTCCAATAACTCCTGCTTTAACTGGACGGCATGTTCATGGATATGATCATAGTTTCGCCTAACCCCAAGGATATCGATAAGTTTTAGCACTGAGGCCAGACAAAGTCTTAGCTGATTATATTGATGACGGATTTGTTCATTATCTGACTCAATATAAAGCCCCATATTTTTATAAATATGCTTCACGTGCTTAATGGCCTGTACAAAATTTCTACAGGCTACTTTCAGGGCAAATAACTCCTGTGCCTGCTGTCTGGGAAGGTTTCCTTCCAGCGCCCCGCAAAAGTGAATAATATCGGCATAAATCCCTTTAATATGGCGAATATAGAGTCCTTTTATGGGCCACGGTTGATCGGTTCGCTTCCATGTCTCCACAAGATCAGGAAGATTATCCGCTTCCCTTAACTTTTCGCCGGTGAGGTAAATGCCATAACAAATCAGCTCAAGCGTATTTCTGTATAACCGCCCACACTCCTTGGTCATAGCTCTCATTGCCGCATCAGGATAAGAAAGAACGGCAGGATTCAGGTAAATAGCCTTCTCCATAGCGGGGTCATCCGCTTCAGCCAAATTTAACGGCATTGGGTCAGATGAATCGACAAACAGTGAGTTGAGCCAGCGAACCAGAGACTGGATAAATGGCAGAAAAACCATAATGCCCAGCACATTAAACAGCGTATGGAAAATAGTGAGTTTAATAGGGTAGTCGTTATCACTTATTCCAAAAAACAACGCCATTTCATCCACCACAGCCATCAGCGGCACTAGCATGACAATAGCAAGAAAGCCCGTGAGAATATTAAAAACGAAATGAGCAACCGCCAATCGTTTTCCCTGAGCATTGGCGCGAATAGAGCCGAGTACAGCGGTAACCGTTGTTCCAATATTTGAACCGATGGCAATGGCCAGTGCATTTTCATAACCCAGCTGGCCTCCTCCCAACGCCGATAGCACAAGCACCATCAGGGCATTCGTGGACTGCATAATCACCGTCGCCACAATACCAACCAGGGTATAAATAAAAATACCGTAACCACCCTGGACATGAAACTTGGTCAAATCAATGGATTCACTAAAGGCATCAAACCCCTCTTTCATATAGTGAATCCCTAAAAATAAAAAGCCGCCTCCCATCAAAATATAACCAATGCCTTTGAAGTGCTTGCCCTCCCGGGTATTCAGAATAAGGCCAAACACCAGCATAGGCATTGCATAAGTAGACAAGTTAATCTTCAGGCCAAAGATGGCCACAAGCCAGGCACCGGCTGTACTGCCCAGATTTGAACCAAAAATAATACCCACACCTGTTGTAAGGCCAATCAACCCCGCACTGAGAAATGAGATGACAATAACAGAAACAAGAGAGCTCGATTGCAATAATGAAGTGGTCACCAGGCCAAAACTGAAACTTTTCCAAACAGTATCAGTGGTTTTCTGAAGGATACTTTCAAGTAACCCTCCAGTATAAAGCTTGAACCCCTTCTCCAGATAAACCATACCCAGCAGGAATATTGCCACCCCCGCAGCAATCACCTTAAATTCCGAGCTTACCCAGAAACCATAAAGCAGGAGAAGTAAAATAGAGGGGAAAAAAAGCCGATTCAGCATAGTATATGATAACCTTCTGAATATTCAGGCAATAAACCCGCAGGTAACCTATTGATATCACTTCACCCAGGCATAATACAGGCAACGGATTTTATTCATTGTTATGCGTTCCCCCAGGCTTACACATTATTAGTCGGTTAAAAATCCATAAACCTGTATTTTTTTTAATCATTGGCAAGAATATATTTTTTTTCACTCAAGTTTTTCTCCCATGATTCGAAGTGATTATTCTTGGTTTTATCTACTTGATAAGTTTCAACCTACCTGCTAATTTCTTCAACTTATTGCTGTTAATTCGCTCCCAGCAGTCATTTATGGTTTCTAATCTCTTGCCAGCGACTTATCGCGGCCATTGCTTATAAAATCAAATGGGACTCGCCAAGCGGGGCATTTCATGAAATCAAGAGTCAATCTTATTAAAATATTATTCACAAAACACTATACCATTTAAAGCAATTCAACTGCTTATTAAATAAGCAACAATCACCTTAAACCCGGAGAGATCAATGGACACTTATATTGAAATACTAAACAGGCTTAGTAGCAAAACCCGTACAAGATCATTATTTAATGACGTGAAACCCTCTGTCATAAAAAAAATCATCATAAACATGAATAACGTGCTGCAAGAAAAACTTGAGCAAAAAGAAATAGAAAAACAGCAAAGGCTGGCAAAAGTGGAAATAATAACCAGTCTTAAAAAGACTTTACAAGACAATGGCTTGTCACTTTCAGACCTGCCTGGATTCGATTCAGAAAAATCCATGATTTCATTGAGAAAAACGACTAAAGAAAAATATACCTTTCAGTATATTTCCCTCTCCGGAGATACCGTATTCTGGTATGGAACAACCGCAGGGCGCCTGCCTAAAGCCTTCCAGGATTACCTTGATAGAACAGGGAAGAAAAGAATGGACTGTATTGTAAACAATGTCTGAAGAAAACAGTTTTTAATTATGCGGCTACAGCTGATCAATCGTAGACGCCATTAAGATTATCAACTTGAAAATATCATCCTGAGTGATATACCGAGGTACTACACTCAAGGTGGCCAGGCCGTTTTCCTGACTGCATATTTTTTCTTTACCAAAACCTTTGCCTAAACAAGCCATCAGGCTCTTTAACCTGGCTTGTCTTATTGATTTGATATCCATCAATAGAGGGAAGAGGGAATAGTTGCTCAAACTATCCTCTATCCCCATTTTAAGTAGTTATGGCAAATTTCTAACCAGCAGGGAAAGCTCATCGGGCTTCATGCCTTCCGGAACGGGGACTTTGACAACATGTCCGGAACCGGGAGCTACGGCAACAGATTCCCCTTGACGGTTTTCTATTTGATCCAATGTGAAAACCCTGTTGCCCTGAGGCGTCATCAGCTCCATAGTATCGCCCGCCTCAAACCTGTTTTTAACGTCAATGGTCATATGCTTACCATTACAATCTACCACTTCCCCTACAAACTGCTGACGGGTTCCCCTGGAGTTTCCAGAAAGATAGTTCTGGTACTCATCATGAACATGGCGACGATAAAAACCTTCGGTATAGCCACGGCTGGCCAAGTTTTCCAAGGTATCCATCATGCTCATATCAAAAGGAATGCCTGCCGCGGCATCATCAATGGTTTTGCGGTAGACCTGCGCCGTTCTGGCTACGTAATAAAAAGACTTGGTACGACCTTCAATTTTCAGGGAATGCACCCCCATGCCCGTTAAACGGTGAACATGTTGAACCGCCCTCAAATCCTTTGAATTCATGATATACGTGCCATGCTCATCTTCAAAAGCTGGCATATATTGATCCGGACGTCCCTGCTCCTGAAGCAGATACATATCATCACTGGTTTCCCCTTTTCCAAGAGTTGGGGTCGGGTTCTGATGAGCAGCCGGGTCAAAAGTCAGGGGAACCACATCGCCTTCATGAGTTTCTTTGGCTTCATGAGCCTGATACTTCCAGCGGCAGGCATTGGTACATGTACCCTGGTTAGGGTCTCGATGGTTGATATAACCCGATAACAGGCAACGGCCGGAATAAGCGATACACAGGGAGCCATGAACAAAAACTTCGAGTTCCATATTCGGGCACTCTTCCCTGATTTCCTGGATTTCATCCAGGGATAGCTCCCGGGAAAGAATAATTCGCTCAACCCCCTGGGTCGCCCAAAATTTCACGGTGGCAAAATTAACTACATTGGCCTGAACAGAAAGATGTACTGGCATATCTGGCCAACGCTCACGAACCATCATGATCAGTCCCGGATCAGACATGATCAGGGCATCAGGCTTCATTGCAATGACCGGCTCCATATCTCTCAGGTACGTTTTCACCTTGCTATTGTGAGGCGCAATATTACTGGCCAGGTAAAATTTCTTACCCTGGGCATGAGCCTCATCAATACCTTTTTGCAGGTTTTCCAGCTTGAAGTCGTTATTACGAACCCTCAGGCTGTACCGGGGCTGCCCGGCATAAACCGCATCTGCTCCATAGGCAAAAGCAAAACGCATGTTTTTCAGGGTTCCCGCAGGAGAAAGTAATTCTGGTTTCATGGCACCTGGTACTGCATATCTGGATAATTTCGTGTAAATACCAAGGGCTGTATATAACAAATACCAACAGTCCCCGGGTTTGGCTGAAAAGGGAAACAGTATTTTCAGGACTGGCATTATATCAGTGAAAACTGAATGAGAAATCAGCAATTTGGGAACTGATAGTAAGGGCTTCACAAGCCATTGAATAACTCAACAGAACCCTTGAGACGAGAAAAAGAGGAGGAATCAGGAAGAAAAAAGGGGCAGCCCTGACCCCAGGCCAGTCGGTTTCATGCTATCAGCAATTGACCGACGGAACCTTAGGGGCTGTTGACGTTTGCTCGTGTGCTCACGATCAAACGTCAACAGCCCCTAGGACAAGGCTTGAGTTCAAACAATAAAGATCTTACTTGATCTTGTATTCCTTGTACTCAACGTGCTTGCGAACCACCGGATCGTACTTCTTGAACACCAGCTTGTCAGGGGTGTTACGCTTGTTCTTGGTGGTTGTGTAGTAATGGCCGGTACCTGCAGAGGAAACCAGCTTGATCTTTTCACGGATGCCTTTTGCCATGACTTATAAGCTCCTGGTGTTAAACCTTCTGACCAGCGGAACGCAGATCAGCCAGAATGGCGTCAATGCCTTTCTTGTCGATAATACGCATGCCTTTAGCAGAAACACGCAGGCGCACAAAACGATTTTCACTGGCTACCCAGAAGCGCTTGTAGTGCAGGTTAGGCACAAAGCGACGACGAGTTTTGTTGTGTGCGTGGGATACGTTGTTCCCGGTGACCGGGCGCTTGCCGGTAACCTGACAAACCTTGGACATTTTGATGGCCTCTCAAACCAATAATCCAGCCATGAGGCCGGAAATCTTCACTGAATTCCAGAGTCTGCTTAGGGCAGAACTGCCCATGGTTTTATTAGCAGCTACCCTCTCACAAAGACCGGGCTTTATACCAGAGACAGGCGTCTGATGCAAATTTACGATGCTAGTAAAAACCACCACACCCCGCTATACATGAGGGATACCACGATTTTATGAATTATTTCCAAATTCACTTGACGGCTTTTTTTGATCGTTTAGTAATCCTTCACCCCCGATGAAATTTATTATTTCTTCGACCCGATCATTAGTCCTGAAATAATGTCCAATTATCCCCCAATCGCTCACATAACGCATTAGCGGTTGTTGTTTTACCCGTACCATGAGCACCTATCAGAGCCACCAGCATGTTGACATGATTCCTGTGAGTTCATCGGTAGCTATCAAAGATAGTTCTTTTTCTGAATAAAGTTGTCATATCAATGCAATTTCAGGTCGCATTCAGAAACATCCCAACCTCTAGTTTTTCTGATAATCACATAAAGAAACACATAGCAATAAATAGTCTCTCCAAAGCAGTAACATAAAAGCATGAATACTTTTAAAGACATTCGTAAGCTGACCATTGACCAGGTTCAGTCCTGGATTGCTGAACGGATGCCAGAACAGGCCAGCCTACAGGCTGGCCGTCTAGCCAACTATTACTTTCAGCGCACCCAGTCCCGGGATTTACTCAACATCTCCGTTGATAATTGCTATGGTTCGTTACTCTGCCTTTGGCAGTTTATCCAGCATAGAAAGTCCGGAGAAATAAAAGTAAGGGCCTATAATCCAGAGCCTGAAGAGCACTACTGGCATTCAACCCACAGTGTTATTGAGATTCTGGTGGATGACATGCCCTTTCTGGTAGCGTCCATCCTGATGGAGCTGGATCGCCAGGAAGTGCTGGTACATAACCTGAATCATCCGGTTATCCAGACCCAGCGAGATAATCAGGGCCAGCTTATTTCGCTGCTCGAGCCAACAGATAAAAAAACCGCGCTAGCACCTGAAGCGCTCATTCGCATAGAAATAGACCGTCAGGCTGATCAACACGAACTAAGCCTGATTGTTTCCGGTATTAAAAATGTTATTAGCGATGTCCTTCAGGTGGTAACAGACTGGTCTGCAATGGAAACCCATCTGAACGAAGCTGTTGACTGGTGTAAGAACCAGCCTCAACCCATTCCGAAAGCAGAACTGAAAGAAACCCTGGATTTCCTCCACTGGTTAAAAAACGACAATTTTCTTTTTATTGGCTATCGCTATTATGAGCTTTGCAACAAAGATCAAAATACTTACCTGAATATTCGCAAAGGCTCTGGACTGGGTACATTCAGGGAGGAGTATCGCAGCAGCCCCTCCAGCCAGCCTCTGTCTCCTTACTTACAGGCCCGGCTACAAGAACCGGAACTACTGGTTATCAGCAAATCATCAAGCCGGTCAACCATTCAGCGACCCGCCCACCTGGACTATCTGGGTATCAAACAGTTTAGTCCTGAAGGCAATATCATTGGAGAGTGGCGTTTTTTCGGTCTGTTCTCGTCCCAGGCATACTCAACCCCCCTGGAACAGGTGCCATTGATCAGAAAGAAAGTAGCAACCCTGCTTGAAGCGGCAGAAACCCCGGAAAACAGCCACCGGGGCAAGGCCCTTCGTCATATCGTCAGTAATTACCCAAGGGATGAAATACTCCAGGCCAGTCCGGATCAGCTGTTAAATACGGTTATGGGCATACTGGAGTGCCAGGAGCGTCGGCAACTCCGGGTGTTCCTGCGCCCCGATAGCTATGACCGGTTCATCACCGCCATGGTTTATGTTCCCAGGGATCATTTCAATACTGAACTGCGCCAGAAACTGCAACAAATTCTTTTGGATGAACTGGAAGGCAATAGCATAGACTTCAGTGTTCATCTATCAGAACACCCTCTTGTACAACTTCAGTTTACCGTACATTGCCATAATTCCCATGAGCTAAGCCTGGATATTGATGCCCTGGAAAAAGCCATGGCTGATGCCATTCTGGACTGGAAAGATCTATTACGTCAGGCCATCCTTGAGAAACACGGTGAAGCCACAGGCAGTCGCCTTTATCGATACTATGCCCAGGCCTTCCCTGCCGCTTACCGGGAAGATGTTCACCCCAGACAGGCTGTAGCAGACATCGAAAGATTTCATAGCCTGGACAGTGATAACCAGATCAGCACCTTCCTGTATCATCCGGTAAACGATTTCGACCGATGGCATTTCAGGGTACTTGGCAAAGGCGAGCCCCTGGCTTTATCCAACGTACTCCCCATACTGGAACAAATGGGCGTTAAGGTATTTAGTGCCCGCCCCTATGTTATCCATCCCCGAAAAAACGACGATGGATGGGTTCTTGACTTCAGCATTGCTCCCTGTAGCAGCCTGAATCTGGAAGACAGTGTGCTACGAGAGCAGTTCCAACAAGTGTTTGTTCGCACCTGGAAAGGCGAGCTGGAAAATGATGGCTTCAATGCCCTGGTGGTAAGCTGCGGACTGGCATGGCGGCAAGTGGTGCTGCTGAGGGCGCTGGCTAAATACCTGCTACAACTGCAAATCCCCTTTAGCCAAACCCATATGGAAGAGGTGCTGAATAGTAATCCAGATATTACCAAACAGCTGATCAAGCTATTTGAAACCCGTTTTAATGTTGAAAGGCAGAGTAATAGTGAAAAGCTGGCAACAGCCATCAAAGGAAAAATCAGTAAGCTGCTGGATGACGTTGCCAACCTTGATGAAGACCGGATTCTCAGACACTTCCTCAGTGTTATTGAAGCGATGCAAAGGACCAATGCCTACCAACTGGATAAAGACAACAACCCTAAGCCCTACCTCTCTTTCAAACTAAAACCCGAGACCATTCCCGCAGCGCCCCAGCCACGCCCTCTGTTTGAAATCTTTGTCTATTCCCCCTGGGTGGAAGGCATCCATATGCGTGGCGGTAAAATCGCCAGGGGAGGACTACGCTGGTCCGATCGCAGGGCTGATTTCAGAACAGAGATTCTGGGACTGGTCAAGGCACAGATGGTTAAAAATGCGATTATTGTCCCCCACGGTGCTAAAGGAGGCTTTATCCCCAAACAGCTTCCGGTTAATGGCTCAAGGGATGAGATCATTGCTGAAGGTATCAGAAGCTACAAAACCTTTATCTGCGGCCTTCTGGATATCACAGACAATCTCCAGCAGGGGGAAATCATTCCTCCTGCCAATGTCATTCGCTACGATGAAGACGACCCTTATCTTGTAGTTGCCGCTGATAAAGGCACAGCCACTTTCTCTGATATCGCCAATGAACTGTCAAACAGTTATGGCTTCTGGCTTGGTGATGCCTTTGCTTCTGGCGGTAGTCAGGGCTATGACCATAAAAAAATGGGTATTACCGCAAGAGGGGCCTGGGAATCCGTCAAGCGACTGTTTAAGGAGCAGGGTGTCGATACCCAGAGTCAGGACTTCACCGTTATCGGTATCGGCGATATGGCAGGGGATGTTTTTGGTAATGGTATGTTGCTATCCCGGCATATTCGCCTGGTGGCCGCCTTTAACCATATGCATATTTTTATCGATCCAGTGCCCAATGCTGAAAGCAGCTACCGGGAAAGAGAGCGGTTATTTAATCTGCCAAGATCCAGCTGGGATGATTATGACCGCAGCCTGATTTCCACTGGAGGCGGAATTTTCAGTCGCCAGGCCAAGAAGATTCGTTTAAGTCCAGAGGCCTGCGAGGCACTTAACATTTCAAAGGCGGTTATCACCCCGGCAGAGCTGATTCAGAACATTCTTAAAGCCCCTGCTGACCTGCTATGGAATGGCGGCATCGGCACCTATGTTAAAGCCAGTACAGAGTCTGACCGGGATGTTGGCGATCGTAATAACGACAGTGTACGTATTAGCGCCAATGAGTTGCAGGTGAAGGTAGTGGGAGAAGGCGGTAACCTGGGACTAACCCAGCAAGCCCGAATTGAATTCTCCCGAAAAGGAGGGCTGATTAATACGGATGCTGTTGATAACTCCGGGGGCGTGGATAGCTCAGACCACGAAGTCAATATCAAGATACTACTGGATCACATTGTTGCGGCTGGAGATATGACGCTGAAGCAGCGTAATCAGATATTGGCTGAAATGACCGATGAAATCGCCTCCCTGGTTCTGCGTCATAACTTCCTGCAAAGCCTGCGACTCAGTCTCAGCAACCACCAGAGCAGTGTCCTGTTCAATGACCACCGGTTCCTGATTCGCCAGTATGAGAAAGAAGGCAGACTAAAGCGTCGACTGGAATGCCTGCCTAGTGACTCGGAACTCAAGGCAAGGGGTAAGGCTGGAGAGGGACTTTCCCGCCCCGAAATATCAGTACTGCTTGCCCATACCAAACTGAAGCAATCAGAGGAACTGGTGACAGCTAAAGTGGATGAAGACAAGTACCTGTCCAGTGCCTTGTATCAGTATTTCCCAACGCCCCTTCGTGAGCGCTTTGAAGCACAGATCAATGAGCATCCCCTTAAAACTGAAATTCTGGCTACCCATCTGACCAATTATGTGGGTAACCGGATGGGAGCCACCTTTGTTGAATACATCCAGCAGGAAACCCGTTGCAGTACCATTGACGCAGTACGGGCTTTTGTAGCCCTGATCGAGATAGAATCCATTCAACCCCTGTGGGGTCAATTCGAGGCCATAGGGTTTGAGGTCAGAGATGCTGTCCAGCGGAATGAGCTGGTGAGGATTCAGCGCCAAATCGAAAAAGCCTGTATCTGGCTACTTCGCACCCACGGCAGCAATCTGGATATTCAGCAACTGATCGATACTTACAAAGAGGGCGTAAAAACCGTTGCCCAACATCTTGATGGACTTTTGGGTGCCAGCGACAGGGAGTGCCTGCAAGCGGTCACTGACCAGCTGGTTCATGAAGGTATGACACCGGAGCTGGCACATCGCTGTGCCACTTTGAGATATCACTACTATGCCCTGAGCATCGTTGCCATTGCCGACCGGAATGGTCAGTCCGTTGAAGATGCCGCCCGTATCTACTTTACCCTGGAAGACCACCTGGCCTTACCCTGGCTTCGCAGCCAGGTCAGGGAACTGCCTGACAGTGACCTCTGGCAACGCAAGGCACAGCTATCCCTTCGGGATCAGCTGGATCGAAGCCTGGGTGAAAACTGTGCACGGGCACTGCACTCCTCTGATAAAGGTGTGGATGCCTCTCTCGCCTCCTGGCTGGAGGATAATAATCAGCAGCTACAACGCTGGCAGGCCACCATCCGGGAAATCCAGTCTTCACCGGAACAAAACCTGGCCATGCTCTCTGTGGCTGTTCAGGAGCTGTCGCTAATGGCTTCAGCGTAAGTTAATTATTGGCTGGGTTCCTGGAGCCCAGCTTTTCTTTGGGGGAAAGATGTTTAAAGCCACCACCAACAATGAAAAAGTGGGTGAACGTATTCTGGATCACGCAGTCTACGGCCTCCACCGCCAGTAGATTACACTTCAAGAAGCGCTGTTTTTTTGGGGGCTGTTGACGTTTGCTCGTGTGCTCAGCCAAAACCAGCGGTTTCGTGGCTAGACGCAGTAGCGCAGGAATAACCTAAAGGTCACACGTACTCACGTCTTTCAAGCTACTGCAACGACGACACGGAATCGCTGGTTTTGGCCCTTCGGGTGGCTCGTAAAGCGGCTTTCCGACTGCGTTGGACTGGCTTAACGTAGAACAACTATGTCTGCACCAGTCCTCCCGGTGTGCCCCATTGGGTATTGCGGAAAACCGCTTTACGAGCCACTGAGCTCACGATCAAACGTCAACAGCCCCTATAAAATCGATAAAAAAGAAGGTCTAAATAATCCCCCTTTCAACCAGGGAAACGGTATCTCCGGCTCCAATAATCATATGATCCAGCACCCGGATATCCACCAGGCCAAGGGCATCAATAATGGTTTGGGTGATGCGGATATCTGCCTGGCTGGGTTCCGGATCACCGGAAGGATGGTTATGGGCCAGAATAACCGCACTGGCATTGAGCTCCAGAGCCCTTTTTACAATTTCCCGGGGATAGACCGCCGCACTGTCAATGGTTCCCTGAAACAGGGTTTCCAAAGACAATACCCGGTGCCGGGTATCCAGAAACAGGCAGGCAAATACCTCTCGCTCCAGCCCCTGAAAATGAAGCTGAAGATAGTGGCGTACCCTGTCAGGACTGGTTATGGCATTGGAACGGTCAACCCGTCGTTTCAGAACCCGACGACACATTTCCAGAATAGCGGCCAGTTGCGCAATTTTTGCCTGCCCCAATCCCTTTACAGAACGAAGCTGCCGGTGATCGGCATTGAGCAGGGCATCCAAACCGCCAAACTGTTCCAACAGAGAGGATGACAGCTCCAGAACAGGCATTCCCTGATAGCCTGTTCTTAACAATATGGCAATAAGCTCTATGTCTGATAATGCCCCGGGACCATACTTCAGCAATCGTTCCCGGGGTAATTCCTGTCCATCCCACGGGGCAGGCGTGTTATTTTTTTGCATATGACATTGACTGTTAAGTTGGAAGTAAATCAGACAAAATACAGTCCAGATAATTCCTGAGAACTTTCCGATCCATGCAACGTTTACGAAACAAACGAGTCGTACTGGGTGTAACCGGAGGCATTGCTGCCTACAAAAGTGCCGAGTTGATTCGACATCTGACTAAACTGGGTGCTGAAGTACAGGTCGTAATGACCTCAGCGGCCTGCGAATTTATCACTCCTTTGACCTTGCAGGCACTTTCCCATAACCCTGTTCACCTGGATCTTCTGGATACCAAAGCAGAAGCAGCCATGGGTCATATTGAGCTGGCACGCTGGGCAGACCTGGTGCTGGTGGCACCGGCAACCGCTGACTTTATGGCCCGGTTGGCAGGGGGGCTCGCCAATGATCTATTAACCACACTGTGCCTGGCTACCAGTGCGCCTCTGTGTCTGGCACCTGCCATGAACCAGGGAATGTGGCGGGACAGCAAAACCCAGCAAAACTGCCAGGAGCTGCTGGAACGAAATATCCGGCTATTTGGCCCTTCAGATGGCAGTCAGGCCTGTGGTGATATAGGCCCTGGACGGATGCTGGAGCCGGAACTCATCGTAGAACAGGCGGCAGATGTCTTTGAAAGCGATATCCTCACCGGTATCAATCTCATGATTACCGCCGGCCCCACCCGGGAAGAAATTGACCCGGTACGCTATATCTCAAACTACAGCTCCGGAAAAATGGGCTATGCCCTGGCAGAGGCTGCCGTTGAGGCAGGAGCAACAGTGACACTGGTTAGCGGCCCGGTCACTATTCCTGCTCCTGACCGGGTCAGCGTTATAGACGTTACCAGCGCACGGGAAATGCATCAAGCGGTTCATGGCAATATGAATGGGCAGGATATTTTTATTGGCTGTGCGGCCGTTTCCGACTACCGTCCGGAAGAGATACTCAGGGAGAAAATCAAAAAAGATCCCGATAATGCCAGTGAAACCCTGGATATAAGACTGGTGAGAAATCCGGATATTATTGCCTCCGTTAGCGCCTTGGAACAGCCGCCTTTTGTGGTAGGCTTTGCCGCTGAAACCCAAAATGTGCTGAACTATGCTGCAGACAAGCTAAACCGCAAACAGCTCGACCTGATCGTTGCCAATGATGTCTCTGACCGGGAGATTGGCTTTAGCAGTGATAATAACGAAGTGGCTATCCTGGGCAAAGACCTCGAAGAAACCTTGCCAAGGGCCTCCAAAAAAGTGCTGGCACGAAAGCTGTTAAAAATTATCGGGCGCAGCTATCACACATGGAAAACAGAACAGGAAAGTGCATGAAAAAGTTAAAAACCCGTATTCTGGATAGTCGACTGGGTACTGAGTTTCCACTGCCTACTCATGCTACATCAGGCTCTGCCGGCATTGATCTTCGAGCCTGCATAGACGCTCCCCTGTCACTGGAGCCAGGCCAGACCGAACTGCTTCCCACCGGCATGGCGATTCATATTGAAGACCCCTCCCTGGCTGCCATGATTCTGCCCCGTTCGGGTCTTGGCCATAAACACGGGATTGTGCTGGGCAACCTGGTTGGCCTGATAGATTCTGACTATCAGGGTCAGCTGATGGTTTCCTGCTGGAACCGGGGGCATAGCACCTTCACCATTAACCCGGGAGAGCGAATTGCCCAGCTGGTTCTGGTTCCTGTGGTGCAGGCAGAACTGGATATTGTTGATACCTTTGATGAAAGCCAGCGGGGAGCGGGTGGCTTTGGGCACTCAGGCAGGCATTAATCGTTGATGGTTGATGGTTGATGGTTGATGGGGAAGTATGGATTTCTACTCCCTATTTCCCATTAACCATTCCCTACTCTTATGCATTGCGACGCCACCCTATAAACCGGTTAAAAGTGCCGATTCACCCCTGAAACTCTATCTGATAATCTACCTTTCAAGCTATCTGACCGGTGTCTACTATAACAATAATTGGAGGATCAATGGACAATGATTCCCTGCCTGCTGAAGGTATCGCCACTGTTCTTACGCAAGCACTGCCTTATCTTCAGCACTTTGCCGGTAAGACTGTTGTCATCAAATATGGCGGCAATGCCATGGAGAATGATGGACTCAAAAGCAGTTTTGCCCGGGATATAGTGATGCTAAAAGCCGTGGGCATAAACCCTGTTGTTGTACATGGAGGAGGCCCGCAAATCGGTGCAATGCTCAAACGTCTGGATATTAGCAGCCGGTTTATACAAGGCATGCGAGTGACGGATCAAAAGGCCATGAGTGTTGTTGAAATGGTTCTTGGTGGACTGGTCAACAAAGAGGTGGTCACATTGATAAATAGTCATGGTGGCAACGCTGTGGGGATCACAGGAAAAGATGCATCCTTTATTGTGGCTGAACCGCTTCTGGTACCCCACCAAGCACCGACCATGCAAACGCCGGAAATGATTGACCTTGGCCATGTGGGGCAAGTTCGTCACATCAACAGGGAAATTATTGACCTGTTACAAAATTCAGGTTTTATACCTGTGGTTGCCCCTATTGGCACTGATGATAAAGGAACATCCTATAACATCAATGCTGACCTTGTGGCTGGCAAGCTGGCAGAAACCCTTCAGGCTGAAAAACTGCTGTTATTAACCAATACACCGGGTATCCTGAACCGGGACAAAGAGCTGTTCAACCACCTGAATCTGACACAAATTGAGTCATTGATTGCAGATGGTACAATACAAGGTGGCATGATCCCCAAGGTAAATTGCGCTACACAAGCCATTGACCAGGGTGTTAACACCGTCCATATCATGGATGGGCGAATTCCCCACGTATTACTTCTGGAGTTACTCACTGACCAGAAGGTTGGCACCTTGATCAGGAGTGCATGATGACCTGATAGCTCATATTTTCCGGTTATATTTCTCCTCTTCATGTGATGAAGCAGCATTATTTTAACGACCACAATACAGGCAGTAATGGATAAAGCGCAGAAACTTTCCAGAAAGGTACACATACTCCAGGCTTTGGCTCACATGCTGGAAACCTCTCCAGGCGAGCGAATCACTACCTCCGCGCTGGCAAAGGAAGTAGGTGTTTCAGAAGCTGCCCTGTATCGTCACTTTCCCAGCAAGGCAAAGATGTTCGAAGGGTTGATTGAGTTTATTGAAGAAACCCTTTTTTCACGTATTAGCCTCATCTTGACCGATGATGACCAAGCACTCATCCGGTGCGAAAAAATACTGTTATTGTTGCTTGGCTTTTGTGAAATGAATCCCGGATTAACCCGGCTTCTGACCGGTGATGCGCTGGCAGGAGAAACCGTTCGCTTAAGACAACGTATTACCCAACTCTTTGAGCGCCTGGAAACTCAAATCAAACAAATATTGAGAGAGGCTGAGTACAAGGAGGGCCTGCGTACTCAAATGACCATCAGTACAACCACAAACCTGATACTCGCCTGCGGGGAAGGACGTATAGGCCAGTATGTACGCAGTGAATTTAAACGACTCCCCACTGCCCACTGGTCTGAGCAGTGGCAGTCGTTATCAACGGTTATCTTTCGCTAGATCCCATACCGTTCCCTGTACGCTTTAATAGACGCCGCATGACTCTTAATTGAGTCATTGCTTTCGGCGTACTCCAACAGGTGTTCCAGAGTAACAATGCTTATTACCGGAATACCAAAGTCACGCTCAACCTCTTGAATGGCAGAGAGTTCTCCCTTTCCCCTTTCTTGCCTGTCAAGGGCAATCATAACGGCTGCCGGTGTTGCTTCTGAACCCTTGATGATCTCCATCACCTCCCGAACGGCAGTCCCTGCGGTAATAACATCATCCACAATAATGGCTTTTCCTTTGAGAGAAGCGCCGACAATATTGCCCCCTTCCCCATGATCCTTGACTTCTTTTCGGTTAAAACACCAGGGAATATTGCAACCATGATGCTCTGATAAAGCAATGGCGGTGGCTGTTGCCAGGGGAATTCCCTTATAGGCAGGCCCGAACAAAATATCAAAGTCGACCCCTGAAGCCATAAGGGCACTGGCATAGAACTGCCCCAGCTTGTTCATGGCTTCGCCCGTATTAAACAACCCGGCATTAAAAAAATAAGGAGACTGTCGTCCCGATTTTAGCGTGAAATCACCAAATCGAATCACTTCCTGTTGAAGGGCAAAGTCCAGGAACTCTTTCTGATAACTCAACATAAATGATGCCTGTTCGTAATTTGAAGCATATAGTGTAACTGCGGATTGCGACCGACAGAAGATGCCGCATTTATGCGGATAAACAATGTGGTTATGACCCGCTATTATTGATTTTTTATAGTTTTTTATTTCCTGTACCGTTGTGCTGCACTGTTTATTCATAAACAAATAACAGTTGCTGTGCGTTATACACGGACGCGCCTACTGCATTATTCCAATCATTTCACTGATAAAGAGTAATGTATTCGCAACGTGATTTAGCAGGAGTAAGCTCAAGCACCGGCGACGGTATATGAAGATAGCTGGGTTTTACCCCTATAGCTAGGAGGTAGCCGGTAATCCCCATAGCCACTAAGCGCCTGTCGCCAACAATATTGTGGTAGTTGCTTTATGTCCGAGTGCTCACTGACTCTGGCAAGGTGTAATCAATGAGAGTAATAAGTTTCAATTGCGAAGGCATTAATAACGCAAGAGAAAAAGGCTTGTTCGACTGGCTTATGGAACAAGATGCCGATGTCGTATGCCTTCAGGATATACGTGAAGATGAATATGCCATGCAGGAGGATAAATACCTTCTGGATGGTTATTTCTGCTATGCCTTTGAAGGGTATAACAGAAAAGATAAAGGTGGCGTTGCCATTTATACACGACAAGCGCCAAAAGCAATAATTAGCGGCTTAGGGTATCCGGAAGCCGATGAAACAGGACGCTTTTTACAAGCTGATTTCGATAAAATAAGTATCGCCAACATCTATGTACCAGAGGGTCATGATGAAGACAGTCAAAACTTCAAGTATCGTTTTTTAGATGGCTACTCTCATACCCTCAACAAGCAGCGTCGTAAAAGACGTGAGTTCATCATGAGCGGTACCTGGAATATTGCCCACCGGAAAATTGATGTGGCTAACTGGAGAGAAGCAGAAGAAATCTCCGGCTTCCAGCTGGCTGAAAGAAACTGGATGGAAGGCTTGCTTGGGGATATGGGCTATTTTGATGCTTATCGTGAAGTAGACCGTGAATCCGGGAAGTACACCTGGTGGCAAGACGAACACCTGAGACACGATAACCTGGGTATGCGTATTGATTACCAAATCATCACCTCCGGTATGCGTCACAGGGTGCTGAATGGTGGCATATACAAGTCACAGATTTTCTCATCCCATGCTCCGGTGATCATTGACTACGACTGGGAACTGAGCATTTAACCTGAAGCCAATGAACCAGCTACCGGCAGACTCTGATGAGCGTCGGTGGCTGGATAGGAAGAGATTCAAACTGATCGTAAAAAGCGATCAACTGCCAAAACAGGTATTATTCCGCCAGCACCTTCTTCTGAAGCTCCACAAGCTCCCCAATACCCTGACGCGCCAGGGCCAGCATAGCTGTCATTTCATTCTGGCTAAACGGAGCACCTTCCGCAGTGCCCTGAATCTCAATAAAGCCCCCCTCTTCTGTCATCACAACATTCATATCCGTTTCAGCGGAGGAGTCTTCAGGATAGTCCAGGTCAAGAACCGGACTTCCCTTGTAGATGCCCACAGAAACAGAAGCAATCATCTGCAATAAGGGGTCGGTTTTAATAATTTTTCTGCGCTGCATATAACGGATAGCATCAACCAGTGCTACACAGGCGCCGGTTATCGATGCAGTTCGGGTGCCACCATCAGCCTGGATCACATCACAATCGATGGTAATCGTGTTTTCGCCCAGCATCTTTAAATCTAATGCCGCACGCAGGGACCGGCCTATCAGCCGCTGAATTTCCAACGTGCGCCCTCCCTGCTTGCCTCGGGCTGCTTCACGTCCCATGCGGTCTGTGGTGGAACGAGGAAGCATACCATACTCTGCGGTAACCCAACCCTGGCCAGAACCTTTAAGAAACCGGGGAACATTTTTTTCAACAGACGCGGTACAAATCACTTTGGTATCGCCGAACTCCACCAGCACCGAACCTTCGGCGTGTTTGGTGTAATTCCGGGTAATAGTGACTTCACGCAGCTGGTCTGCTGTTCTACGACTAGGACGCATGGGTGCTACCTTAGATAACTGCTAAAGACCCCGATTATAACCACTATGACCCTCTGCTAAAACGACAATAGCTCCCAGGGGCTGTTGAGATTTTATCATGTGTTCAGCCAAAGCCCTTGGTTTCGTGGCTAGGCGCAGTAGTGCAGGAATAACCTAAAGGTCACACGTACCCGTGTATTTCAAGCTACTGCAACGACGGCACGGAAACACGGGCTTTGGCCCTTCCAGGTGGTTCGTAAAGCGGCCCTCCGACTGCGTTGAACTGGCTTGACGTAGAATAACTACGCGCTGCGCCAGTTCGCCTTGCGTAAAACCGCTTTACGAACCACTGAACTCACGATAAAACCTCTACAGCCCCTGATGGCTTTATTGAGGATAAAAGGTAAAATCTTCTCCTTTCACTAACCCACTATTGAGTTATTCATGACTTCCAGCATGACCGCATTCGCCCGAGTCCATATCCAGGAGGATTGGGGTGGCCTGGTATGGGAAATTCGCTCAGTCAACCACCGTTATCTTGAGCCTTATTTCAGACTGCCAGAACTAATCCGCGATATAGAGCCATCGATAAGGGAAACCCTGAGAAACAAGCTGAAACGTGGAAAGGTTGAGTGCAGTCTGAAGCTACAGCTTTCTGAATCAGAACAGTCCTTAAGCATCAATCGCCCTGTGCTCGAAAAGGTCAAAAAGGCACTGACTGAAATCGAAGCAGAAATATCAAACTGCCAGGGTGTTAATCCGATGGATATTCTTCAGTGGCCCGGCATGCAGGTCACTGAAGAAAATAACCTCATACCCGTTCGCACGGCAGCGCAAAAAGGCTTTCAAGAAGCCATCAACCAGCTTTCTGATATGCGGAAAAGTGAAGGGGCTGAACTCTCACAGTTTATCCTCACGCGTCTGGAAAACATTACAGAAGAGGTTGCCACCCTCAGGGCGGCTCTGCCAGAAATCCTCAATGGCCAAAGGCAGCGCCTGCTTAATCGCCTTGAAGAGGTAAAACAGGAGCTGGATTCAGACCGTCTGGAACAGGAGATGGTGATACTGGCGCAAAAGCTCGACGTTGAAGAGGAGCTTGACCGGCTGGGTGCCCACATTTCCGAGGTGCAGAGAACCTTAACCAAAAAAGGTGCAATAGGGCGGCGTCTGGATTTCCTGATGCAGGAACTGAACCGTGAGGCCAATACCCTTTCATCCAAATCTATAGATGCCGGACTCACTCAGGCGGCTGTCAATATTAAAGTATTGATAGAGCAGATGAGAGAACAGGTTCAAAATATTGAATAACGGAGCAGTTATGCACAAAGGCAAGCTTTATATTATCGCAGCACCTTCCGGTGCCGGAAAAACCAGCCTGGTTAAGGCGATGGTGGAGTCGACTCCCCATGTAAAAGTGTCCGTTTCCCATACCACCCGCCCCATCCGCCCGGGCGAGCAAGACGGGGTTAACTATCACTTCACCACTGTAGAGAACTTCAAGGAGCTGCTGGGACAAGGCCTGTTTCTCGAGCATGCTGAGGTTTTTGGCAATTTCTATGGCACCTCCAAGACCTGGGTTCGGGAACAGCTTGAACGGGGTGAAGACGTTATTCTGGAAATCGACTGGCAGGGTGCCCAGCAGGTCAGACGCTTGATGCCAGAAGCAGTGAGCATCTTTATTCTTCCTCCTTCCAGAGAAGCACTGCACGAACGGCTGGTTGGTCGTGGCCAGGATCCCGAGGAAGTGATAGAGGGGCGTATGGCCCAGGCCGTCAATGAAATGTCACATTATAATGAATTCGAATATATTGTGATTAATGATGAATTTGATCTGGCTCTGAGAGATCTTCAGACTATTATCAGAAGCCGCCGGTTGTCCCTCGGCTGGATTCAGCACTATAAGGAAGACTTGATACAATCTCTTATTAATTGAAAAAGCTGGCTAAATGCCAGCTTTTTCACAGCTGTTATAGCTAAACAGTGCTAAAAATTAAATATGAAGTATTAGAATATTCAACGACCTGAGCCAGGGAGTGCCTTATGAGTAGAAATGGGGAAATAAAACCAGGGGGGTTAGATTCAATAACTCTTTCCTTGCACAGTGAACTGGATATCCCTACTAAAAAACATCAATCAACCCTAGCTCCTGAAACCCGGGAAGCCATAAGAAAACCCAACGGGCACGAAAAGAAACCACTAACTGATCGAAATATCTCCTTAATAAAGGATACAGAAGAAAGAGAGCAACCAACCCGGTATATGGTAGCCCCCTCCTCTGCTTCTTCATCTTCTTCTTGTGACTCCGATACTGACTTTGAAAAAAAAGAGAGTCCATTTGATAGAAATGATCCCTTAAGAAAAAATATGACACGGTCGGAGGCCAAAAAACTAAAAGGTAATATGAAGGGGTCATCACCACATCTCCCTCACCACTCTACTGATATGACCGCCCCAAAAATCCAAATAGCCGGTTGTACAACAGATAGTAGTACTGATAACTCCGATGACTTACCCCATGTCAAAGCGGAAGTAAGCCTGACCGTTGATAACAAGCCTCATGACAGTACGGCTAAACTTGTTTTTGATAAAAAAATAAAACTCACAAAGGCAAGAAAAAAACAGCAAAAAAAAGCCTTAAAGAAAAAACATGAGGCGAAAAAAAGTATAAAAGCCATCAGAAAATCAAAAAAACCAAAAGAAGCACTTAACAATTACCTTGAAAAATTCTGGGTCGCATTACTAAATCCACACAATGACCCAACGGCTGTTTTCAATGATGTAAGAATAACACCCCTTAGCAAAAATGGAATGCTCCAGCCTGAACATGAAAAAACAACCAACGATGAAAAGTTTAAAATAGATGCATTAAATATTGTTCAGCATGTAAAAAGTTTTATGCGGGAATCCGCAATGGGCCCGGAACTGGACAGGCAAATATTTGAACAGCTGATTAGCCCAAATAAAGAAACCTATGATAGAACCTCTGAAGAGCATAAGGCTAAATTAGGAGCTTATCTATCTGACTCATACCTTGATTTTCTCAGTAAAGTAGCGCATCCAGGCCCTGATTGTAGCAATGAAGAGAGTACTCAAATCAATCAATTTGCCCGCTGGCAGGCCTCTACACAGGCGGTTTTTAAAGAAGCACAAACCACACTGGATCAAGCCATCGAAACAAAATCTCTCAGCCAGTTTCAACAGGAACAACAACGGCATCTGTCAGACTTAAAACAGAAAGCAGCAGAGGGACAGGCCTTGCTTAAGGAGGTGCAGGATCATCAAGATAAAACCCCCATGGAGCCATTAGCTGACCGTATATGCGACAGAATTAATAACGGCGTGGAAAACGTCGCCCCCGGAATAAGTGATTTAAAGAAAACAGAAGAAAAATTTAGTTATGTTGAAAAAATGTTGCACTATAAAGAGCTTATTTCGAACAAGGTAAAAACACACCCGTTGACCAAAACCTTAACCGTCAAATTAGATGATTCCCTGGAAATTAAGCTCGATGAAAAAAATCCGGGAGAGCTTTCTATAAAACTAACAGGGTTTACTGACGAAGCTCAGCGTTTTATAGAAACACCTACAAATATAATGACGCTAAAAAAGGTGTGTCGATCTGCATGGTTTGACCCCATTGGAGAAGCCCCGCTTTAATAATCACGGGGCCATTGATGAAATACCCGGGTGATTAAATCGCCTGAGTCGCTTCTTTCAACCAGACTAAATCATCACCATCCAGCACGCCGGAAAGCTCCTTCAGTACTTTGGCATGATATTGATTAAGCCACTCAACCTCTTCACCGGTTAGCAGATCCATCACCAGAGGCTTGGTATCAATGGGTGCCAGAGTCAATGGTTCCAGCTTGTAGAACTGGCCAAATTCATTTTCCATATCCTCGGTCACCAGCATGATATTCTCGATACGGATCCCGTGCTTACCGGCTCGATACATGCCTGGCTCATTGGTAATCAGCATACCCGGCTTCAAAGGAACGTCCAGACAGCGAGGGCTGACACTCTGGGGCCCTTCATGCACATTCAGGAAATAGCCCACACCGTGACCCGTGCCGTGGTTAAAGTCCATACCCAGTTCCCACAGTGGCATGCGGGTCATCATATCCAGCTGTATCCCCCGGGCACCTTTTTTGAAGCGAGCCTTGGCAAGATTGATATGGCTTTTCAATACCAGAGTGTAATCCCGTTTTTCTTCATCCGTCATATCACCACAGGCAAAGGTACGGGTGATATCAGTGGTACCATCAGGATACTGTCCGCCGGAGTCAACCAATAACAATCCTCGTGGCTCAACAGTCAGGCAGGTGGCTTTTTCAGCCCGGTAGTGGCAAATAGCCCCGTTCGGACCATAACCTGCAATGGTTGGGAAACTGGGTCCCTTAAACTCTGGAGACTCCGCACGAAAACCTTCCAGTTTTTCGTCCAGACTCACCTCATCCTCAGCACGAGTCGGAATCGCACCCTCAAGCCAACGCATAAAGCGGACAATGGCAACTCCGTCCCTGCGATGGCAGTGCTTCATGGACGCAATTTCCACTTCGTTCTTTACCGCCTTCATGAGGTTGGAAGGGGAAGCGCCTTCAATAATCTGAACAGATTCAGGCAAAGATTCAATTAACCAGCGACTGGTGGTTGCCGGATCCAGCTGGATAGTACTGCCACCAGCCAGTTTACCTAGGTCTGCGGCAATAGCATCATAGCTACGCATTACAACATTGGATGCTTTCAGTGCCTGTAATGCCACAGGTTCAATTCTGGCATCATTGATATACAGCTGAACCTGATCCTTTGAGAAAATGGTATAGGCAAGGAATACCGGATTACACTCGATATCAGAACCCCGCAGGTTAAACAGCCAGGCAATATCGTCCAGGCTACTGATCAGGAGGTGATCAGCCCCCTTGGCCGCCATTGCCTTACGAACCTGCTCAAACTTCTGCTCCCGGGTTCTGCCGGCATAGTGATCCTCATGAAGGAATACTTTCTCGGCAGGCAGGGATGGGCGATCAGTCCAGATACCCTCCAAAAGGTCCCGGTCACTGTTAATGACAAAAGACCGATTACCAAAGCTTTTCTCAAGTCGGCGTACCGCTGCCAGGCTCATGGTTTTACCATCGAAGCCTATAGTGCTGCCAGACTCCAGTTGTGCCTGCAGCCATTCACCCATGGTGGGTACACCAGCGTTACCTTCACGCATCAACTGGACACCTGTACCCTGCAACTCTTGCTCGGCCTGAATAAAATAGCGACCGTCGGTCCAGAGACCGGCCTGCTCGCCCAGAACCACCAGAGTTCCTGCAGAACCGCTAAAGCCAGAGGCCCATGCCCGGCCTGTCCAGTGTTCAGCAACATACTCACTCTGATGGGGATCGGAGCTGGGGACAATCCAGGCGTCTATTTGATGCTCTTTCATAGCGGCACGCAGAGCCGCCAGTCTTTCAGATATCCTGACCATTCTGGTTATTTTCCATCAACTACTTATGTATAAAACCCGATAACTATACGCCTAGTTAACATTCGGCTAAAGCTTGTCTGCTTTTGGGTCGTAAAGTACACTGTAAGGTCCGGCGAACTCTCTTATAACCATTGACGATGGAGTAAACATGGCTCGCGTAACTGTTGAAGATTGCCTCGATCACGTAGATAACCGTTTTGAACTGGTAATGGTCGCTTCCAAGCGTGCGCGCCAGCTCACCATTGGCGGCAAGGACCCAAAGCTGGCCTGGGAAAATGACAAGCCCACCGTTATGGCGCTCCGTGAAATTGCCGACGGCCTGGTCACAGCCAAGACCATTGAAGAAAGCAACCTCGAAGATGATGAAGCAGCTATGTTTCTGACCGGAGTTGAAGGATAAGAAGTATAACCCTGGCCGCAATGATTCCTTTGAGGCCAGCCTAATCTGCACGGGAGGAGCGGGCTTTGCTGACCATCAACGAGTTTGCCAGCCGCTTGAAGTCCTACCTGAGTACCGAGCAGGTTAATCTTGTTCGCAGGGCGTACTATTTTGCCGAACAAGCCCATGACGGCCAGATTCGCCGCAGTGGTGAACCTTATATCACCCATCCGCTGGAAGTTGCTGCCATCCTGGCAGATATGCATATGGACCACCCCAGCCTGATGGCGGCGATGCTCCATGATGTGATCGAAGATACCGGTATCGAAAAGCAAGCTATTCAGAAGCAGTTTGGTGAAGTTGTCGCCAACCTGGTGGACGGGGTCAGCAAACTGACCCATATGCACTTCGAAAACAAAACCCTGGCCCAGGCTGAAAACTTCCAGAAAATGGCCCTGGCCATGGCCCGGGATATCCGGGTTATTCTGGTCAAGCTTGCTGACCGCCTTCACAACATGCGAACCCTGGGTGTACTTCGCCCCGAAAAACGCTTTCGAATTGCCCGGGAAACCCTGGATATTTATGTCCCCATAGCCAACCGACTGGGTATGCACACCCTCAGGGTCGAGCTGGAAGACCTTGGCTTTACAGCCATGTATCCCATGCGCTCCCGATTAATACGCCAAGCCGTTCAGCGCGCCAGAAAAAACAGAAAGGATCTGGTCAGCCAGGTTCAGAAAGCCATCGCAACCCGGCTTGAGGAAGAAGGTCTGAAAGGCCGTGTGGTTGGCCGGGAAAAACATCTCTACAGCATCTACCGGAAAATGCGTAACCAGCGGAAGTCCTTTTCCGAAATCATGGATATGTTCGCCTTTCGGATTATCGTGGACAGTGTCGACAGTAGTTATCGAGCCCTGGGTATTTCCCATAATCTCTATAAACCCATCCCCGGCCGTTTTAAAGACTACATCGCCATACCCAAGGCCAATGGTTATCAATCGCTCCATACCACGTTATTTGGCATGCATGGAGTCCCCGTCGAAATCCAGATCCGAACCCAGGAAATGGAAGACATGGCCAATAACGGCATTGCCGCCCACTGGCTTTATAAGAGTGGTGAAGAGGCCCTTTCCGGCAGTCATGCCAGAACACGGCAATGGCTGAAGGGCGTTCTGGAGTTACAGCGCAATGCCGGAGATTCCCTGGAGTTTATAGAAAACGTTAAAATCGACCTGTTCCCCGACGAAGTCTATGTCTTCACCCCCAAGGGGCATATTCTTGAACTGCCGAAAGGGGCTACCCCCGTTGACTTTGCCTATGCTGTCCATACCGATGTAGGTAATGCCTGTGTTGCCTGCCGTATTGATAAAAAACTGGCATCTCTTAGCCAGCCCCTGCAAAGTGGCCAGACCGTTGAAATAGTCACTGCATCGGAGGCAAAACCCAACGCAGCCTGGCTAAATTTTGTGCTGACAGGAAAAGCACGCTCCAATATCCGTCATCTGTTAAAGAGCCAACGCAGAAACGAATCCATTTCTCTCGGCAAACGCCTGCTCAATAAAGCATTAATTGGTTTTGAAACCTCTCTGGAGTTGATAGGCGAAAAGTCTATAGTCCAACAACTGGAACAACTTGGCATAAATTCCCTGGATGATTTTCTGGAAGACATTGGTCTTGGCAACCGCATGGCCTATATAGCCGCCAGGATGTTGATAGAGCCCGAAGATAGCAGCGAAAAGAAAAGCCAGCTGGAAAGCTCGAAGTCCGAGTCCCCTCTCTCCATCAGGGGAACAGAAGGTATGGTCATCAGTTTTGCCCGCTGTTGTTACCCCATTCCCGGAGACCCTATTGTTGGTCATGTGAGTTCTGGACGAGGCATCGTCATACACAGCGACAGCTGCCATAACATTGCTGAAATACGCCACAATCCGAACAAGGTTCTGGAAGTTGAGTGGGATAAAGATGTTAAGGGTGAATTTACCGTTGAACTACAGGTCGAGCTTGAACACCAGAGAGGGATGATTGCCTCTATTGCCACCAGCATCACCGCTGTGGAAGGCAATATCGAAAAGATCAGCATGGAAGAAAAGGATGCCCGTTTCTGTGTAGTTCAGTTGCTGGTGAATGTCACCGACCGATTGCATTTAGCCCGGGTAATTAAACGCCTGCGGGTGATTAAAGGCGTTCATTCTATTAACCGGCTTCGGGAGATATAGTTTTAAAAGTAATTATTTTCACTCCGCTCCCATATAACCATCCCATAAGACATTGAGACAAGAACTTAATAAATCTTTTTCCTTTAATAACTTCACAAATTCTGGATCTAGTTCAAGGAGTATAGTTGTTAAATTCCTTGAATTATTAAGACAACTTGGGTCTTCAGCTATATGCACAGGTGCCCCACTGAAAACAGTTAGATGATTAGCAAAGCCTCTAGTTAACAAATTATTTTCGGATAATTGTGTAATTAGTTTTTCATTATCAGCTTTCAATTCATTAAATTGTTTTTCACATTTACCCATTAGGAGTAATAATTCAATATGGGGTGGAAGTCTTACCTTATCTTTGCAAAAAAAACCTGGTGCTGTAGCGGTGGTTGGCGATTGACTGATAAAAGACTGTGATAACAGTGTACTCCTGTCCTCACCATCTGTATGAACAAAGCCTGCTGTGCTTTTATCATATACCCCATATTTTATAGGACCAATAACAGTCATTTTCAGGTGATTTTTATGGGGCAGTGTACTCAAATTATTTTCTTTTACAAATGTAGCTAGCCTTGCAAAAGCTTGTTTATAGGTTTCCGAGTTCATCAACTCTTTAATAATATGTGATTTCAGCCTACAGTGCTTAATTTCTGGTTCTTCAGCTTCAGTATGTAAGTGATCAGAAAAAGTACTTTCCTCATTTTCATCTAAGGTTGGAATCTGGTCTATTTGAATAACTGAAGGATTTGAGGGCCATTGATATATTGGTTTATAGCTCTCAACTATAACGCCATTATTTTCTCTAGGATTATCTAAAACCATAGCAGTTAGCTTTTTATCACAGTTAAAATAAAATTCATGCCTTCGATTCGCAAAATCACAAGCCAAATGACCACTATTTTCTTCGTAAGGCTCAACCGGAATTGATTCAATATTTCTAATAGTTTGGCTTTCACCATTTTTCACTTCAACAAACATATCAGCTATTCCCGCATGATGAACGTCGATGATCGTTGGTATTGACAATAAGGCAGCAAAAATAATGAAGCCGATCAAAACTGAGCCGCCAATTAACAAAGCGGAGCTTTAAAGAAAAAATGTCACCCCTGAACGTAGCTACGATATGGCCGGTTATGATGTATCGAATGGAATCACCCTTTTCTCTTCAATACCATGAGTTACTGTGTAAAAAAGCCCCTCCCACGTTTTTATCAGCCAATGCAAAAAATAGCCCTGTATCCATTTCCATAATGCTATACGGACTCCTTTTGAGCGGGTTCTTAAAGCTTCCTGAAACTGGGGACAGCACAGTTCCTGTATTTGATCTACGAGAAAAGCAAGCATCGTCAGATAGGCCAGATTTGTGGCTAAGTGCTTCTCACCGTGACCGTAGTTATGTTCGAGATCGTAGCCTTGATTTTTCAGGGTGTTAAACGTCTGGTTCTCAATATGCCATCGGCAGCGCCCTCCTTTCATGACGGGTTCTATGGTTTCTTCGTTAAGCGGAATATCAGTCACCCAGCACCAGATATGCTGTTTACCTTTTTTATCGGTTTCGACAAAATCAAGCACATTAACCTGTTCTGCATATTTTGCCTTGTTCAGCCTGACGTCATTGGCATAGCGAAACCACCACTTAATTCCAGTCTCTTCATTAACTTTTTCAGCACGGTGAACTTTTCCTTCTTTATCCAGCTCATCCATCGCTTCAACCAGCGAGGCATGGTTGCCATCTTTCGCGACAATGATGTAATGCCAGCCATAACTCTTAATCAGTTGGACAGTGGGGTTGTCAGCATAAAGACTGTCCAGAAGAATAACGAACTTTAGACGTGGGTGATGCTCTCGTATGGTGGCAAACAACCGTTTAATGGCATTTTTTTCACAGTCATTTTTGGTCGAACCGTCCTGGCAAACTATGGCTTCCGGTGCCAATGGCAAGACTGTTTTTTGATCCGGGTGAGCAATGCATGCTGCCATTAACTGGTGGTAGTGAGCTTCGTTGGCCTTTCCCTTATTTTTAGTACAGCACTCCTGACAAGGTTTTTTATTATTGCAGGAGTAAAATAGCCCAGTTCCATCGATCGGGAGCAAGTAGTGATTTTTCAAGTTCCCGCAGTGAAATTCGAATGCCTTCAGTAATCCGCCCCTTTGGACGTTAGACAGCAATGTCTTAAAAGGCTTTTTGAACTCTACGGGATCTATTGGATCCAGGATTTCCCGCATACTGGTATCACAGGGAGCACGTTTTTTTATCTGATACAGGTGCTCAAGGTTATGCCTTACTTCTTGCTCTGTTTTATCACGCTCAAACGAGAGGAGCGATGGGTACTTGAGATGCATCATGGCAAAAGCGGACATGGAGGCATCATGTATTGTTATTTTTCTGGAATCCTTGTTTGGTCGGACATCTGGAATTTGCTCATAACTTTCAGAAATCGTAGTAATTAAACTGTTTGCACAAAGATGCTTACGACTTTTTTGGAATGGATAAGCCATGAGAGACAGCCATTGATAAAGTATCCCTATCAAAAGTAGACGTTATTTTGTGCGAAATCACTCCATTTGGAATTTACTGTAAGCCTTGCTGTTGCAGTGATTTAATTGATGTCACGGGAATAGCTGCAAACATATGCTTATCAATATCACTTTCTTTAAGAAATGTTTCTGTTGATGGCATTTTAAATCGTGATAATTCTAATTCCGAAGCTCCCGTGGTTTCAGCAGAATAACCACCAATATCCTCAAGCATAACGACTCTTTTTTGAGAGGGGGGTGGAATAGCTGTTGTAACTACTCGTACTTTTCGTATTGTATTGACAATATTTTCTAAACCCCATCTACAGCTCATTGAAATAGCTGAAAAAACGGTTGAGATCACATTCTTACCAATAGAACATGAACTGTTACCAGTCATTGTATCAGTACTCGTTGACGGTATGTACCTGTTGTCACCAGACAGAGGCTTACACAAAGTTGTTTCACTACTAAGCCTCATACTCTTTGGCTCGACTCCTGGACTGTCCGAACCCGGTGGAATTTTTCTTTTTACACCCTTTATAGATTGAACACGAGAACCTTCAACTGTTTGCTGAGGATTATTATCTGTGCCTGTTACCCCATAGGGCTGAGCTGTCGCCGGTAATATATTCATACTAAATAAGACAGCCAATAGTAGTTTTTTATCCCAAAACACCACTATGTACCTCTGGATAGTAAACAACAACGGCTATAACTCTAGCAGGCTGTACAAAAACTGACTTATTAATCAAAAGCTTCGACTGTTGACCCCAGTAAGTCATCCTCCTACTATTTCAAAGCTTTTTAACAAATAATTAATGTGAACAACCATGAGCAACAGGCAAACCATCCATACTGATAAAGCGCCCAGCGCCATTGGCACTTATTCCCAAGCCGTAAAGGCGGGCACTACCGTCTATATCTCTGGCCAGATTCCACTGATTCCGGAAACCATGGAGTTGGAGGCCGGTGACTTTAAAAACCTGACCCGTCGCTGCTTTGAAAACCTGAAGGCGGTGGCTGAAGCTTCAGGTGGCACTCTGGCAGATGCTGCCAAAGTCACCATTTTCCTGACGGATTTAAGCAACTTTGCGGATGTTAATGAAATTATGGCGGAGTATTTCCAGCAACCCTATCCTGCACGGGCAGCCGTAGGTGTAAAAGAACTGCCAAAAGGGGTTCCTGTGGAAATTGAAGCCATTCTTGAACTGAAGTAAGGAGCTATTGATTTTCCGGTTCCCGAGTACCCCACCCGAGCTGTTTCAGCTTATCCATGTTTCGCCAGGCCGCTTCATGATAGGACGGCGCACTGTCGATAGCATTTTGAAACAGCTCTGCCGCCTTTGCCTCATCGCCCGCCATCATAGCCAGATAACCCACATCATTACTGGCTTCGTGAGGTTCCATATACCGTTCCAGTAGCTCAAGTGCCCTGTCATAACGCCTTGCCCGAATATTCACCAACGCCAGATTATAAATAGCTCGTGTAAACCGGGGACGAATACTCAACGCTTCATGAAGTAAACCTTCAGCCCTTCGCCAGTCGCCTGAGAGATATAGGGAGTAAGCCATATTATTGATTAATTCCGGTGACTCCGGCTCTTGCTCCAGGCCTTGCTGGTAATACGCCTGTGCTTTCTGGTAATCCCCTTCAATATCTGCCAGCTGCCCCAGTCCATTGTAAGCCCCCACAGGGATATAGCTTTGTGAAGCTCTCTCTTTGGCTGTTTGGTTATGGTAAACCGCAACCGCCTTAACCAGAAGACGCCTTGCCTCTTTGATATTGTTTTGCTTTAACAAAATCAGGCCAGCTCCTTCCAGGCTGGCAATATGCCTTGGGGTGCTTTTTAAAACAAAACGATAGATTTGTTCGGCCTGCCCACTATTACCTGCCTGTTGATGAAGGTTCGCCAACTTATAACCGGCACTGGCATTTTTTTTATCCAGTTCAATAGCCCTGGCATAGAATGCCGCAGCCTTATTCATGTTGTTACGCTGCAAAGCCTTATCGGCCAATTGTTCTGCCTCTGTGGATGTTCTGGCTCCTGTTGCATACTGGACACTTTCATCCCAGGCTCCCTCGTAAAGCGCCAACCCGGGTTCATTTTTTTCGGATACCTGTTGCCCACCTGTTTTATTTTTTACGGATAATGATTCTGGCGTAGAACAGCCAGAAACCATGCCAAAAAATAGGATCAACACGGGAGCACAGGATTTTTTTATCATTATTAATACACTGGATGAATGGTTAATCTATCCCGGATATTTCATAAACTGCCCCGAGCATTGCGCTGGACTTTGTGGCTCTAAGAAGTTTTGTGAAGGAGTGCCGTACCGGGGAGTACGGTCAACTGAACAAAACTCCTTAGGGCCACAAAGGACAAGCAAGGCCGGGAGCACGTTTATGAAATATCCGGGCTATCCCCGGCAGCAGGGGCAGCTTCGCTGTCCCTTGCCTGCTGTTGTTAGGTGTCTAAACTTAGCACTATCATTTCTTAGGATGAGTGAAAAGTGAAAGAGTTAGTACTATTGACAGTAATAATATCCTGCTCAAACGCAATAGCTGTAGATATATCTAGTTATGAACAAGATTATGTCATTTATATTGATGACAGTCGCTCTTATGTAGTAATGCCTGAAGATTTGAATGTTTTTAAGATAATGAGCATCACTCATGAAAGCACATTCGTTACAATAGATGGCGACACGATAGTCCAGTTTATGGCCAAAACGAAACAAATAAATACTGATTATACAGAAAACACAGTATTTCAAATATCATATAGAACAAATATTGTCTCTATAGGAAGACAGTATACAGACCCTAACGTCATGACAGTTGATGCTGAAAGCGTTTCTCGAACGAGGAAATCAAGAACACGCTTTACAGCACAACAGTTGATTATATTAAATAATAAATTTAAAGAAAATAAATTTTTAACCCCGGATGTGCGAAATGCTATTTGTACTGAAACAGGTATAGTAGATCCAAAAGTTATTACGGTATGGTTTCAAAACAAAAGAGATAAAATCAAAAAACAGCAAAAAACAATGAAGCCAACAAGTACTGTAACTAATCAAGAAGCTAGCTTTACCAGTGATAGTATTGGCCAATGACACCTAACACCATATTAACCAGCACTCCCCTTAGCTGTCACATAACAGGGATCGGTAGCCTTGACGATAGTCCGGATAAATAAAGCGATACCCGGAAACCAGAATTTTCTTATTGGAACAGCGCCTGTTACCTCTGGCAGGCGGTGAACCCTCATTATGTAATGTCACCTTTAACTGGCTTGCCAACCACTGTAAAACGTCATAAACAGGCGCAGGGTCATGATCAACACCAAGATAAAGAGGCTTCACTGGCTGCCCTTGTAAATCCAGTGCTATCAGATGAGCGAGTATGCCAGCACAGTCATCCCGATGAATCCGGTTGCCATAGACTGCCGGACTGGAAAAACAGCCATTCCCCTCTTTAACACGGTTAATCAAACGGGATCTGCCCGGGCCGTAAATACCACCAAAGCGAACGGTGGTGGTTGGGAAGGAAGCTGCCTGTAACACCGCTTCTGCTTTCAACATGGTTTGTCCGGCAAAAGAGTGTGGCTTTGTTTCGGAGGTTTCATCCACCCATTCGCCACTGGATTGATGGTAAACACTGGTGCTTGAAGTAAAAAAAATTCTGGCAGGATGGTAATTATCACCACTGATCCGCTGGAGTACATGACTCAGTCCCTGGGTATAAGCCCTGTGATAGCCCTCTTCACTGCGTTCATTGGCTGCCGCACAATAAACCACATAATCAATGGATGCGGGCCAGTCTCCCAGGTCACTGGCTGACTCCAGATCTCCCCGCACAGGATAAATCCCCGCCGGCAAACGGTCTGGGTTACGTCTGAGTCCCCAGACATTAAACCGACCCTGCTTCAATAGGGCCAACCCCAGGGCCGAGCCCACATCGCCACATCCAGCAATCAATACATTATTTTTTTTCATAGAAAGCGTCTATCACTTGATATATAAATCAATAAAATCATAATAGATTCAACCCCTACCAATCTATCCAAGCACTTAGAACACAATGACTCTGACAGAACTTCGGTACATAGTTACTCTTGCCAGAGAGCAGCACTTTGGTCAGGCGGCTGCCAAATGCTTTGTTAGCCAGCCAACACTCAGTGTTGGGGTTAAAAAGCTGGAGGATGAACTGGGTATCGCACTGTTTGAACGTACCCGCAGCTCTGTTCGGGTAACCCCCATGGGCGAGAAAGTGGTTCGGCAGGCGCAGAAAGTCCTGGAAGAGGCCGCTGCCGTCAAACAGCTAGCCAATACCGGGCGTGACCAACTCTCAACCCCCTTAAGGGTAGGTGCAATATATACCATTGGCCCTTATTTATTTCCCCACCTGGTTCCCCAGTTAGCCCAGGCTGCACCCAATATGCCACTTTATATAGAAGAAAACTTTACTTCTGTATTACGCCATAAGCTCAGAATGGGTGAACTGGATGCTGTTATCATTGCTCTCCCCTTTACCGAGGCCGATGTACTGACCCAGCCTCTTTATGATGAACCCTTCCGGGTGCTGTTACCTGGAGGGCACCCCTGGGAGGCAAAAAAAGAAATCTGTCCCCTGGAATTAAATGAAGTGGAACTTTTGTTGCTGGGAGAAGGTCACTGTTTCAGGGATCAGGTGCTGGAGGCTTGTCCGACGCTGGTTCAGAAGAAAGATACCGGTAGAGACAATGGCGGCATTGAAGCCACCTCCCTGGAAACCATCAGGCATATGGTGGCTTCAGGTATGGGGATCAGTGTACTGCCACAATCAGCACTGGTTGACAGCCACTATGCCCCCAATGTGCTAATTACCAGACCCTTTAAGTCTCCTGCGCCGTGCCGTACCGTAGCCCTGGCCTGGCGTGCCAGTTTCCCGAGACCGAAGGCTATTGAGATACTTTCACTGGCACTGCGACAGTGTTCTGTGACAAAACCTTAGGAGATAACCACGCCGTGTCCCAGTCGCTCCACGAAATCCCTGTAACGACACTCAAGGGCGTGGGCGATGCCCTGGCCAGCAAGCTGGCAAAGCTGAATATTTTCTCATTGCAGGATTTACTGTTTCACCTGCCCCTGCGGTATCAGGATAGAACCCGTGTGACGCCAATCAGGGAATTACAGCTAGAGGGTGAAACGGTCATTCAGGGAACCGTTGCTTCTTCTGAGATCCTCATGGGAAAACGACGCAGCCTGCTGTGCAAAATTAATGATGGTACCGGAACTGTTGGTTTGCGGTTTTACCACTTTTCAGGAGCACAAAAAAATAATTTAAGCCCTGGTGCCACTATCCGCTGCTTTGGAGAGCCACGCCGTGGTGCCAGTGGCTGGGAGCTTTACCATCCGGAATATCGGGTCATCCAGCCTGATGCTCCTGTTGAGACCGAAGAGAACCTGACACCTGTCTATCCTACAACCGATGGATTAACCCAGCAGCGTATACGTTCTCTTTGTGAGCAGGCACTGGATTGGGTAACCCGTAATGAAGCCCTTCAGGAATGGCTACCCGATAACCTGCTGAACCGGTTCCGGTTGCCCTCCCTCACAGAGGCCGTCCAGCTACTTCACCAGCCTCCCACAAGCCTGGCCTCATCACTTCAGGGGAATGAACGGCATCCTGCGCAAAGGCGACTGGCCTTTGAAGAACTGCTAGCCCATAACCTGAGTTTTCAAAAACGCCGGTTACAGATTCGAAATGTGGGTGGCTTTAGTTTGCCACCAACAGGTCAATTGATTCAGGCTCTGAAAACACAACTGCCTTTCACTCTAACCCGGGCACAAAATAAAGTACTGGATGAAATCAGCACGGATATGACAAGTTCAGCCCCCATGCTAAGGCTGGTTCAGGGGGATGTGGGATCAGGCAAGACTGTAGTGGCCGCCATGGCCGCTCTACAGGCGCTGGAAAATGGCTATCAGGCCGCCATTATGGCACCAACGGAAATTCTTGCAGAACAACATGCCCGTAACTTTAGCGACTGGTTTAAAGCGTTGGGTATTAGCGTTGCCTATCTTTCCGGAAAAACCAAGGGCAAGAAGCGGCAGGAGGCGCTGGAGCATATTGCCAGTGGTGAAGCCATGATGGTTGTTGGGACCCATGCCTTATTCCAGGCCGACGTAGTCTTTAAAAAACTGGGATTGGCCATTATTGACGAACAGCACCGTTTTGGTGTCCACCAGCGCCTTGCCCTTCGTCAGAAAGGTGAAAATGGCGGCGGTGGTCAGCCCGATCAATTGATCATGACCGCTACCCCTATCCCCCGAACACTGGCAATGACCGCTTATGCGGACCTGGACTGTTCAATCATTGATGAACTGCCGCCGGGAAGAACCCCCATTAACACTGCAGTCATTGGCGATGACCGGCGACAGTTGGTCATGGAACGCCTCAGAAACGCCTGTCTGGAAGGGCGTCAGGCCTACTGGGTATGCACCTTGATTGAAGAATCCGAGGCCCTGCAATGTCAGGCAGCCGAAGTCACAGCAGACCAATTGAAAGAGGCATTGCCAGAGTTATCCATAGGGTTGGTTCACGGCCGAATGAAGCCTGCCGAAAAAGCCGAAGTGATGACAGCTTTCAAAGAGGGGCATCTCCATCTTCTGGTGGCAACCACCGTGATAGAAGTAGGCGTGGATGTACCCAACGCCAGCCTGATGATTATCGAAAACCCTGAACGCCTCGGCCTCTCTCAGCTACACCAGCTCAGAGGACGGGTTGGGCGGGGCAGTATTGCCAGCCACTGCCTGCTGATGTATCACGCACCACTTTCCCAACCAAGCAAAGAGCGGCTGCTGGTCATGCGAAATTCATCCGATGGCTTTGTTATTGCCGAAAAAGACCTGGAACTCCGTGGCCCCGGTGAAGTACTCGGAACCCGTCAAACGGGATTAGCCCAGTTTAAGGTTGCTGACCTTGAGCGGGACAACGATCTTCTTGATGATGTTCGTACCGCCGCAGAACATTTAATTAATGAAGCCCCGGACCACTCCAAATCTTTAATTAACCGCTGGCTTGGTGCAGGGGAGCAGTATGCTGGTGTTTAGGGGCTGTTGACGGGGAATTGTAGCCAGTAACGATTCTATAATGAAAATTGACACTTAATAAATGTTATATTATAACATCTCATTTTTAAGAAGTACTTTCCATCCATGATGCACTTGCTAACTAAATCCTATAAAGCCTGGATATCAGGTCTTCTGTTGGCGGCAGCTACCCATTTATATGCCGGTGAACCTCCAAAAGTATTGGCCTCCATCAAGCCTCTTCAGCTTATTGCCCAGGCTATTACCAGCAATGTATCCAACACTGAAGTACTTCTTCCACCGGGAGCATCCCCTCATGACTACAGCCTGAGGTTCTCTGACCGAAGAAAACTGGATTCAGCTGACCTGATTCTATGGGTGGGTCCAAATATGGAAGTGTCCCTCAATAAAATACTTGAGAATGCCAATGGCGATAAAGCCATGAAAATGATGGCAATCCAGGGGATTCACCAGCATAAGGATCATAGCCACCAGGCAGAAAAAGACACCAAAAAACATGATCATGACCATCATCACCACCATGATCACGGCCATCATCACCATGGTGGTGTCGATCCCCATATCTGGCTAAGTACCAATAATGCCCTGTTAATGGCTCGGGCAATTAATACAAAGCTACAGGCCATTGACCAAAACCCGGAGCATCGAAAAATATACAGTGCCAATCTAAAGGCTTTCGAAGCGAGGCTAAAACAGGCTGACGAGAAAAACAATCAGCAACTTGAAGCCGTCAGACATAAACCCTTTTTTGTATTTCATGATGCCTATGGTCATCTTCAGGATAGTTATAATCTGAATATTGCAGGCCACTTTACCTTAAACCCTCAACAGCCGCCTGGAGCAAAACATCTAGAGGAATTAAGAAATAAACTGAAGCACGCTGGCGCTACCTGTGTATTCAGAGAACCCCAATTCAAACCCACTTATATAGATAGCCTGACAAAAGGACTCCCGGTACAGATCGCCGAGCTGGACCCTCTGGGTGAAAACATTGCAGTTGATGAACAAGGCTATATTCACTTTATCAACTCACTGGTTAACGGTATCTATAATTGCTTGAATCGTGATATAGCCAATGCTGGTTGATGGTTGATGGTTGATGGTTGATGGTTGATGGTTGATGGTTGATGGTGAATAGTCTGAAGCCTTATCCTCCATCAACCCAATCCTCATTTCCAAAATGTCATGCCAGCCAGACCTCCCGCAAAAAAAGAGGCTACGGCAAAAAAAGGAACCAGGGCTGCCAGGGCTGTTAACCACGTTTTTAATCGTGCTTTTTCCTGACGTAGATTCCAGCGATCCCGGCAATATGCTCTGTCTTCATCGTACTCTGTAGACAGACCACACTGCTCACAAGTCACCTGCCACATTCGCAGCTCGTTTGCGGTTATGTCTGCAAAATAAGCCTTTCCACCACAACACGGACAGCTTTCCAGCTTCATTTTCACCTCCCTGGCATTGCTTTCAACTATAAGAGGCAGCCCTGAAAGACTATTTCCCTAAAAGTTATTCACAGCTAAAAAGCTCGGAAATAAAAATATAAAAAAAGTTATCCACAAGAAACTCAGTCCAGGATAATAGTTTTTGCCCCATCAACAATCACCCGGTCTTCCAGATGATATCGAAGACCTCGAGCTAACACTGTTTTTTCCACATCCTTTCCTAAACGTACCATGTCTTCAGGCAGGTGATGATGCCCAACCCGAACCACATCCTGCTCAATGATCGGGCCAGCATCCAGCTCGGAGGTCACATAATGACAGGTAGCCCCCACCAGCTTAACTCCCCTTTCATAGGCCTGGTGATAGGGTTTTGCACCAACAAAGGAAGGCAAAAAACTGTGATGGATATTAATCACCTGATTAACATAGTCCTGGCATAAATCAGGTGGCAGTATTTGCATGTATCTGGCCAGGACAACAGTATCAATATTATGCCCGGCCAACAGCTCAGTCATTTTATTGAAAGCGGCTTCTTTATTGCTCTTATCAACGGGGACACAGTGATAAGGAATATCATGCCATTCTACATAGTCCCTCAAGTCTTCATGATTGGAAATAACACAGGGAATATCCATCACCAGGTCGCCACTTCGCCAACGGTACAATAAATCAGACAGGCAGTGGGCTTGCTTACTGGCTAGCAGGGCGACACGGCGTGGAATATCAGAATCCGTAATGCTCCAGGAAAAATTCCATTTTTGCGCGAGGTCACAAAACAAGTCATAAAACGGGTAAATAGTAAGCGGAATACTATTTGCCAGAATTTCATACCGCATATAAAAGCGGTGATTGATGGGGTCTGAATGATGATTGGCTTCAGCAATCCAGCCTCCCTGTGACGCAATAAAACTGCTAACGGCCGCTACAATCCCCTTGGCATCAGGGCATGAAATCAAAAGGCGGTAGGTTCTTGGCATACTGACTTTGACCTATGACAGCTTGGGTGACATCTAGCCCGGGTATTTCATAAACTGCCCCGAGCATTGCGCTGGACTTTGTGGGCTCTAAGGAATTTTGTGAAGGAGCGCCGTACCGGGGAGTACGGTCGACTGAACAAAATTTTCTTAGAGCCGCAAAGGACAAGCAAGGCCGGGAGCATGTTTATGAAATACCCGGGCCAGTACATCATTTCAATATGTTGGACGTGATGTACTAGTATATGCCGAACAGTCACAAATAATAGAGAACTGTTCTTTATGAAACGACCTGACAAACCAGATGTCCCGATGATGGATTATCCTGTTTTATTTGAAAAACAGCCTCCGGTGAGCAGAGATAGCATCACCGACAACGCATTTCAGGATACGCTAAATTAAACTGTCATCATTATCGAGAAGCTGAGTGGTATCTTTGTTATTTTTTAGCTCTTCCCTGTAGCGCCGCCTGTTCAATAGTTTAGTTTGAACCGGCCCGGGCAGCTCAGTAAACTGAATCAGCTCCTTGTGGATCAAAAGATCAATGACATCTTCCAACACCCGAATAAAGTCGGCATCCGCCGCCTGCATCACTTTATTGCCAATAGCAGGGTTGTTATTTAAAAAAGCGTGAAGCGCCTCATCTTCCAGACTAACAGGCTTCCAGTCAGACGTAATGGCCTTTTCAGAAACAGCCATAATTGCACCCTTCTCATCCCTGAGAGCATAAAGCATTAAAAATGCCTCCTTAATTAGGTTCTGTTGACATAAGATTGCGAGCTCAGTGGTTTGTAAGGCCGCATTCCGCAATACCCAAAGGGCTCAATCGGGAGCGATTGTGGACTGCGTTACGATCACTTGAAAGACATCAGTATTCCTGCGTAATCGCGCCTTGCCACAATCGCTCCCGGTTGAGCTGAGCACGTAATCTTATGTCAACAGAACCTATAGTCCTATTGCCGCCGATTGACAGGCATGGACTCCAGAAGATCAACAATCAGGTTCTGGCATACTTTATGGATATTTTCACCCGCCATTCCCTCACTTGCCCCGCTGACACTCCAAAGCCCCTGTCCTGTCCTGGCATCAGTAACATACAGCGTCAAGGCAACCTGGGGGCGCCCATCCCGGTCAATAAACCAGTCTTGAATTTCCCCTCCAATGGCAAACCCGACACCCTGAACATCCGCCCAGTTTTTAGCCCGCTTTAAACTTCCAGGCTTCGCAAGCTTTTCAGTAGAACCGGAAGCTACAGAGTCTGGATACAGTACAGGATTGTCCACACCCACTGAGGGCAGTAGGACAAAAAGCATTCGCTCCACCTGGGCTCCCACCCCCTCAGCCTGTGAATAATTGATAAATGGCAAAATACTCCAAGAGGCCGTGCCAGGAAACCCATCCCGGTACAAGCCCGAGACACTTCCCTGACATCCTGTAAGAAGAATTAAAAAAGCCAATAAAGTATGAGCAGCAGTGGCTTTAACCATATTCCTCCTCCGGCGTCCTGATGCCAAAAGTAGATCCCGGTAGACCTATATCCCTAGCAGCCTGTCGGACTTAGCCGATCGTAGCGAGAAAAAGACCGGTTTGAGCCATTTTTTATGCTGATTCGAGGCGAATAGTGGTTCTATTTAACGAGAATCAGCATAAAAAATGGCCAAATCCGGCTTTTTCGCAGTAGGTCAGAGCTAAGTCCGACAGGCTGCTAGGGGCTGTTGACGTTTGCTCGTGTGCTCACGATCAAACGTCAACAGCCCCTAATTCTTTATGATGCAATTTTAACCACTGCAGGGCAATCACTGCCGGAGCATTGGCAATGCGTCCATCAGTCACCATTGAATAGGCTTCATCAAAAGGAATGACATGCACCTTGATATCTTCTCCTTCCTCAGCCAGGCCAAAAGTGCCTCCCGCTTCACTGGCATCAACAATACCGCAGAAAAGCTTCATTTTTTCATTGGAAGCCCCGGGACTCATATAAAAATCAGCAATTGACATTAACTTCTGTATGGAACAGTCAGATTCTTCCTGTACTTCCCGATAAGCCACACTCTCCAGGCTTTCCCCGGGTTCGGAAATACCCGCAACGATCTCCAGCAACCAGGGATCCTCACCTGATGCAAAAGGACCAAGCCGAAACTGTTCAACTAATACAACGCAGTGAAGTACAGGGTCATATAACAGAACGCCCACAGAGGGAGGCCGGATAATGGTTTCCCGATCAAGCAGCCTGCTTTCCCTGCCATCAAATAAACGATGGCGAAGTTTAAACAACCAGACTTTCAAAAACCCTGAAGAAAGGGCCGTCTTCTCTTCAATATCTACGTCTTGGCAACCCAAGCCCGAGAGCTTCATAGTCATTCCTTCAGGATTGATATAAACCTTTACCTTGAATGTAGTCCTGGACTGTCGGTAAAAGCAATGAATTCAAAACACATCCATTTTCACATCGAGACTCCAGCAGGCCGCCAGCAATGGCTTGACGAACCTGACTGCTTCTTGCCTGGACTCTTTCTTTTGCCGTAAACAGTTTCCAGCGCTTTTCGATATCACCGGCCCTGTAAAACCTGTTCCAAACTTCAGGCACGGCATTATCCGGGCCTCGAATAAAACTGAGCTCCACCGTCTTACCATAATATGTTTCAAGAGCATCCATCAAATCGTAGGTATAGACTGCCGAGTCCGGAGTCTCTGCCAACAACTGATATTCCAGGTCACATACTTCCATATCACATGAGTCAATGGCTGCCTCTGTTACAAAACAGTCAAGCATTGCAAGTCTGTGGGAAAATAATTGCATGGTCTTGGCAAATGCATGAGATGCGCTGGGAACCAGAAGAATCTTATCAAAATAAGGAGCTGCCTGGCTGATCACATCAAGATGCCCCCGGGTTGGAGGATCAAATGCGGAACCAAAAACACCAATTTTTACTTTACTCATATAATTTCAGGTTATGTCAAACTGCATATAAAAAAGGAAGGAATACCAATAAGACCAGATGAATAAACTATGACTACAACAGCAGTACAAAAAACAGAATTTCCACCTAAAAAATAAGTATTACACTCTGACTTTACAACAAAAACATTCGCATGATCACATCACCACAGCTAAAGCTAACTAATCTCATCAGACAAAAAATATTATACCCGACACCCTGCCGATATCGACCACCAAACCTGTCAGTCCGATTACGTATCAACCAACGACCATCTACTGATGGCAATAAAACGTTGCTGACGTATTATTAATGGCGTTAATTACTCCCTGACTCTGGTTGGAATTTTGTTAAGACTTGGCATCACCCCTCCTCCTTCCCCCTCCGATGCCAAGTCTTTTTTTATTCTCACTTCAAACGACTTCTGTTTGACCTGACATATTAACTGTCACTATTTTTCTAATTATCCCTTCATAAATTAATTAAAAAGCCTCTTATTTTTGCGGAAATGTTCCCGGTATCTCAACTTCGACAGCAACGGGTAGGTGATCAGAAACAGGCATATTAAGAACATTGACCTGGTTAACCTGTAAGGATGGACTCACCAGAACATGATCCAGAGAACGTTTGGGTCGCCAGCTTGGAAAGGTGTTTTCCCCCCAATTAACAGCATGAAGGTCGATATCTTTCAAAGGAGAGTCATGTAACAACTGATCCGCATGGGTGTTCATATCCCCCATCAATACTACATGGTCATACCCCTCAATAAGCTCCCTGATGTAAGACAACTGAATGTTTCGCGTCCTCTGGCTCAAAGACAGATGCATCATTACAACTATCAGAGGATTTTGCTCTTCTCCGAAACGCGCCATAATAGCGCCTCGCCCGGGAATCAGTCCCGGCAACTTGTGGTCTTCCAGGGCCAAAGGCCGAAACCGGCTTAGCAGGCCATTACTGTGCTGGGCAAGTTTTCCAAGATTCCGGTTTAATTGTTGATACCAGTAGGGAAAATGTCCTTTAAGGGCAAGGTATTCGGTTTGATTGACAAATCCTGTTCTCAGGCTGCCACCATCCACTTCCTGCAGGGCTACAATATCAAAGTCAGGCAATACTGAAGCAATCCTGTCAAGATTGCCAACCCTGTCAGAATGAGGAAGTACGTGCTGCCAACCCTTGGTTATATAGTGCCGGTAAAACTGCGTATTAATTCCAACCTGTATATTGTAACTAAGCAATCGAATAGGGCGGTTCAAAAAAGGATAAGAGTTGTTGAATTCCAGCTCTCTACAATGAACCTGGCGAGACATTTGTCTGTTTATACGGCGGGAAATAGCACCTTTTAATGATCGGATAGGCATTTTATCAATTGCCTCAGCCCTGATGTCTATAAACACTCAGGGCTTATCTATGACTAAGAGAAAACCAGGCTTCAGGGTCAAGCAGCCGGAGCTACTTCTGGAAGCTTACCTGGTGTCTTATCACCTTTTAGTTTCTTATCGGCCTTTTCTTTCTCTCGATCAGCTTTAACCTTGGTAATCAGGTAGTCGCTAATGGCTGTCATATTTTCAAGTGAACCGGCAAGGCGTGGCTCAACAACATAGCGCCCATCAACTACAATGGCAGGAACGCCTGTTAAACCATAGCTTCTGATCATGGAAGATGCTTTCAGCAACTGATGGACAATTCCTATGGAATTAAAGCTGCTTTCAAATTTTGCTTTTTCTACCCCATAATTTTTATTTAAAAACGCTGCCATGGCATCGCTATTTTTCAGATAGTTCTTCTTGTTTTGAATTTCGTTAAAGACTGCATCATGCACCTTCTCCAGGATCCCCATGCTGTCAAGAGTATAGTAAAGCTGGGCATGGGTTTTCCAAATATTGGGGCCGTAGAAAGCAGGCACCCGAACAAAATGAGCATCCTTTGGCAACTTCGGCTTCCACGCATCCACAATGCCTTCCAGAGAGTAGCAATGAGGGCAGCCGTACCAAAATACTTCAGCAACTTCCACCTGGTCAGCCTTTGTATCGGTCTGGGCTGGCATTTTCAGCACTCGATAGTCCTTGCCTTCCTTATAAATAGTTTTGGCAACAGAAGGCTTTTTATCCCCGGCAACAGCTGCCGGCTTAAGGCTATCAACAGGCTTGGCCACCTCAGCCTGAACAGCAAGAGGTATAAGAACAAGCAACCACAGGTACCGCACCAGTTTTGCCATAGAGAACTCCTGAACAAATAAATAGGTCATTAAACACTAACGAATGATGCGATAGAGTCCAACAAGGAACTCTACCCACTGGAGTCTTACCAGGCAGAATAGGCATACGGATAAGTAGATTATCCTGCCACCATCTATGTTATGCAGAAGCTACATACCCAGTCCCTGGATATAGTGAGATACAGCCTCAACTTCCTTATTACTGAGTTTTTCTGCAATCATTCTCATAATTTTGGTATCTCCATCATTCATCCGCTCTCCTTCCCTGAAGTCACGCAGCTGTTTGGCAGTATACTGGGCATGTTGACCGCTGATATACGGGAATCCCGCCAATGAATTTCCCTGGCCTGAAGGAGAATGACATGCCCCACAGGCAGGAATCCCTTTTTTGGCATTCCCTGCGCGATAGAGTTCTTCACCAAGAGAAATATATTTTTTATCCGTAACACCTGTTGGTGCTGACTGGCTGGCATAAAATGCCGCCATATCTTCAGCGTCCTCAAGAGTGATATTGCTGACAAAGGGCATCATTTCAGGAACACTACGGACTCCAGACTTGATATCCATTATTTGTTTAACCAGATAGCGTTCCCCCTGACCAGCAAGGTTGGGATAATTCGGTACCAGGCTAACCCCTGTAGCACCATGACATGCTGTGCAATTGGAAACTTTTGACTTACCTATGGCAGCATCTCCTTTGGCAAGCGCCAAACCTGTTACTCCCAAAGATACTACCAGACTGAGAATGACTTTATTCATACCTGACCCAGCTACGGCATTTGCCACGAATGGCTGTTATTATTCGTCTGACCCTACTACGCTTTAAAAGCCATAGCAGGAGACTCAATCTTACTGCATATGCCCCTGAAAAGCTGAAAGTATATAATAAGGGGCTAGTACTATTGTCACTACTTTTGGCTCCCCATGCAAAGCCGACTTTCTCTATGACTGAACAAACTACTTTGAATTATCAAAAAACCCACTTTCTGAAAAGTGCCGCCAAGCTAAATCAGTGTCCTCCTGACACTGGCCGTGAAGTTGCCTTTGCAGGCCGTTCCAATGCCGGTAAGTCCAGCGCCCTTAATGCACTCACAGGCTCCAGCAAACTGGCAAGAACCAGTAAAACCCCGGGTCGAACCCAGCTGATTAACTTTTTTACCGTTGAAGAAGGGCTTTACCTGGTAGACCTGCCAGGATATGGCTATGCCAAGGTCCCGGAAGCCATGAAAAAAGAGTGGCAGTATCACCTTAATGATTACCTGTCCCGCAGGGAATCCCTGTGCGGCTTGGTGCTGCTGGTTGATATCCGACATCCTATGAAGGAGTTCGACCAGATGATGCTTCAGTGGAGCATTGAATCACAGCTGCCACTGCATATATTGCTAACAAAAGCAGATAAACTAAAACAGGGGGCTGCCAAACAAGTTCTGAACAAACTTAAAAATCAGCTTCGGGACTATCCTCTTGTCAGTATCCAGCTTTTTTCTTCCCTGAAGAAGGCAGGCGTTGAACAATTGTCTGCAACCCTTGATGACTGGCTATTGGAAGAAGCATCTAACCTATCTGAAGAATAATAGCGGGTTTGCTAGCACAAGGCTCAGCACCAATGTGCAGCCTTGTGCCCCTACCCGAGGTGAAGACTAAGTCACTGTTTTTACAATAGAGACAGAATATTCCTCCGGTTATCAGGCATTTTATTTATCTTCTTCATCCATTTTGACACTTCATTTACTTTTTCTTGAGATTCACGGGAAGCTTTTGTAGAGTGACTCGCAGGTGGTGATGGGCTTGGTTGATTTGCCATCAATCGAATAAGCAAGACAGGAATGCCGCTTATAGTTGTTGCCTTTCTTACTTCCTTCCTCAAAGTGTAAAAGCCTGTTGCTCCCTGTTTTATTATCGTTGTATTGATTTATATGGTGGCCCTCCTTCCCTGGCCATCATTATTTTTTTATACAGAAAGCTTTGCTTTATCTACTCCCTCAAAATAATTCCCTCTCTCCTTTAACTATACTGTTGTGCTGACCAGCTCGTTTACTGCTTTGTTTACCTCAAAGAAGTAATCCTGATATAGAAAACCATGACAGGTATTGGAGTAGACTTCGGGATATACCTGGATCGCACTGAAAGCAAGGCACAGAGGGTTTGGTTACCATAAAAAAAACCAGTTACCTTTGGGGGGGGAGGTGGTAACTGGTTATATAAACTGCAACGTCTATAGGGGAATAGAGGCTGCATTTTGTCAACACTAAACACACAAGGAGTTTATGAGTGCCACTCTTGGCTGCTCATATAACATCAGACTCCCCTTTTCCGGAAAAGTTCCCGGTATTCGAAAAAAAAAGCAAAAAAAACCAGTTACCTTCGGGGGAGACGGTAACTGGTTATATAGTTCGCAACATCTATCGGGAATAGAGGCTGCATTTTGCCAACACTAAACACACAAGGAGTTTATGAGTGCCACTCTTGGCTGCTCATATAACATCAGACTCCCCTTTTCCGGAAAAGTTCCGGGTCTTTGAAAAAAATATAAAAAAGTTATTTAGTGCGCCTGATCCCAATTATCACCTGCGCCCACCTCAACAAGTAATGGAACATCCAGACTGGCGGCCTTCTCCATTTTATCTTTTATACCTACAACAACCACCTCAAGATCCTTATCTGCAACCTCCAATACCAGTTCATCATGAACCTGCATAATGACCTTGGCATCCATAGCGCTGTTTACCAGCCATTGATCCACAGATAACATGGCTTTTTTAATAATATCTGCCGCTGTTCCCTGCATAGGGGCATTGATGGCTGTCCTTTCTGCTGCTTGTCGGCGCATACCGTTGCGGGCGTTAATCTCGGATAAGTACAGCCGTCTGCCAAAGAGTGTTTCTACATAGCCTTTTTCCTTTGCTGAGGCCTTGGTTTCTTCCATATATCGAAGTACACCGGGATAACGATCAAAGTAGAGATCGATATACTCCTGGGCAGACTGTCTGGAAACCCCTAACTGACGGGCTAACCCAAAAGCAGACATACCATAGATCAAACCAAAGTTAATGGCCTTGGCGCTGCGACGCTGTTCCGTGGACACCTGATCCAGTGCAACACCAAAAACTTCCGCAGCAGTGGCCTTATGGATATCCAGGCCATTGGCAAAGGCATCCAGTAATCCTTTATCCCCGGATAAGTGAGCCATAATCCTTAGCTCAATCTGTGAATAGTCCGCTGCAACCAGGGTATAGCCTTCAGGCGCAACAAATGCCTGGCGAACCCTGCGTCCTTCCTCAGTACGAATCGGAATATTTTGTAAGTTAGGGTCTGATGAAGAGAGTCTTCCGGTTGCGGTTCCCGCCTGATGATAGGAGGTGTGTATACGGCTAGTAGCCGGATTAATCATCTGGGGAAGTTTATCCGTATAGGTGGATTTCAACTTACTCAGGCTTCTGTGCTCAAGGATTAGGCGGGGCAAAGGGTAATCCAGGGCCAACTCCTGTAACACTTCCTCCGCTGTTGAAGGCTGGCCTTTTGGTGTTTTTTTAATAACTGGAAGTCCCAGCTTGTTGAATAGCAGCTCTTGGAGCTGTTTTGGAGAACTCAGGTTAAACACTTCTCCCGCATCTTCATGAGCCTGCTTTTCCAGCTCAGACAACCGTTTGCCGATTTCGATACTCTGCTGCCCCAACAATGTACCATCAACCAATGCCCCATTTCTTTCGATTCTGGAAATAACATCCACCAGCGGCATTTCAATATCATCAAATACCTTTTTCAGGGATTCTTCCTGTTCCAGCTGAGGCCAGAGTGCCTGATGAAGCCTGAGGGTAATATCTGCATCTTCTGCCGCGTAGGGTCCGGCCTTATCCAGCTCTATCTGGTTAAAGGTCAGCTGCTTTACCCCTTTACCGGCAATAGCCTCAAAAGAGACGGTTGAAACGCCAAGATACCGTTTGGCAAGGCTATCCATATCATGTCGGGAAGCGGTGGAGTTGAGGACATAAGACTCCAGCATGGTATCAAATGCCATCCCTCTCAGTTCTATGCCATGGCGAGCCAGAACACTTTGGTCATACTTGAGGTTCTGACCCACTTTTCTCCGTTGCGGATTTTCCAGTAATGGTTTCAGCTGTTCCAATACCCACTGTCGGTCCAGCTGTTGCGGAGCACCAATATAGTCATGGGCAACAGGAACATAAGCCGCCTTTCCCGGTTCACAGGCAAAGGATACCCCTACCAGTTCTGCGGTCATGTAGTCCAGACTGGTGGTTTCCGTATCAAAGGCAAAAAGATCAGACCGGTTCAGTTGGTCAAGCCACTGAAGGAACTCTTTTTGCTCTGTAATAACTGTATAGTCAGCCACAACCGCAGGCTGTTCATCTTCCCCGGCTTCACCCTTTTCCAGCTCACTGATCATGGACCGGAATTCAAACTCACGATAAAGCGTCAGCAATGCTTCAGTATCTGCCGGTGTTGATTTGAGATCCTCGATAGAGTGGGGTAACTCAACATCGGTTTTAATGGTGGCCAGTTCCCGGGAAAGCAGAACCATGTCTTTATGTTCTTCAAATTTTTTGGCGAATGTTTTACTTCCCCTAAATCCCAGGGCAGCCACCTTATCAAGATTCTCCGATAGGGTGTCAATGCTGCCGATACCCTGCAACAAAGCCAGTGCCGTTTTTTGGCCTACGCCAGGCATACCCGGAATGTTATCACTGGAATCGCCCATCAGTGCCAGATAATCTATTATCAGCTCCGCCGGAATACCAAACTTATCCACCACCCCATCCCTATCTGTCTTCACGTCATTCATGGTGTCAATCAGGGTGACATGCTCGGTAACCAGTTGGGCGATATCCTTATCCCCGGTGGAAATAACCGTATCGATCTTCTTTTCCGTAGCCTCCCGGGCCAGGGTTCCGATAACATCATCCGCCTCCACGCCATCAACCATCAAAAGAGGCAACCCCAAGGCCCTGACAATGTCATGGATTGGTTTAACCTGGGAACGCAGATCATCAGGCATAGGTTTTCTGGTGGCCTTATACTCATCAAAGAGTTCATGGCGAAAGTTCTTGCCCCTGGCATCAAAGATCACCACAACATGGCTTTCCGGATATTGACGCACCAGGCTTTTAAGCATATTGGTCATCACCCGGATCGCACCGGTGGGTCGCCCATCGGACGTGCGCAAATTGGCTCGTTCAGAAGCATGGAATGCCCTGTAGAGATATGAAGACCCATCCACCAGAATCAGGGGGGCGCTGGCTTGTTCAGACATTGGCTGCTTCCATTATGATATGGCTGTTTACAGACATTAGAGTAAAATAATGAGGCTATTCTAATAAACTTTGAGGTCCGCCATGAAATACCGCTTGCTGGGGATAGTGATTCCCTTAGTACTGGCAGGCTGCACAAGTCCTTCCCCAACCAGCCCTGATGTTCAGGGCAAGAGTCACGGAAAGGAAGCCTCTCCTACAGAAACCCTGACCAAAGAATTAAAGAGGTTACCCAAAGATCTCCGGCCAGAAGACCTGGAACGACGGGATGACACCACCGTAGTCATCAGGGAAAGCAAAGAACACAAAATCAAAGAGTACCGTGTTGCCGGTGTTCTGTATGGTATTCAGGTTATTCCCAAAGTAGGGTCCCCTTACTTCCTGATTCCCGCCAAAGACCCCAACTTCTTTATACGACAGGACAAGCCTGACATACTGATACCCTCCTGGCAGGTATTTAAATGGAAATAATGTTATTTATGTAGCCAGCATAAAAAAAACAGGCTGGCTTCTATCGCAATATGGGGGGGGAAATATGGCTGTTTACACCCGGCTGGATAAAAAAGGTATCTGCTCTTTGTTGTCCCGGTATCACCTTGGAGAACTGGTGACATTCCAGGGCATTGCCGGTGGGGTGGAAAACACCAACTACTTCCTCGATATTGCCACGCCTCTTCACACCCAACGCTATGTACTCACCATTTTTGAATACTTGCCTGAAAGCAGCCTGCCATTTTTTATCGATTATACCGATGAGCTCAACAGCGCTGGCTTACCTGTACCCGCTGCCATCAGGGACAAACAAGAAAAGGCCGTGCAACGGATAAAAGGAAAGCCGGCAGTTATAGTCCCCTGCCTTCCCGGTGAACATTTAAAAAAACTTAATGGCAATCACTGCCAGCAGGTAGGTGAGTTGCTGGGTAAAATTCATCAGGCAGGCCTTCAATCCCGCTTAAAGCAGAGCAATATAAGGGGGATTGACTGGCTGGATACACAACAGAAGCGGCTATCCAACTTGCTGCCAAAGGAAGAAGTACACTATATGCAGGGGCAATGGCAAGGCATAAAAAACGAACTTCCTTCCACCTCAGAATTACCAAAGGGCCTGATTCACGGTGACCTCTTTCATGACAACGCCCTGTTCACCGGGGATAAGTTAACCGGTGTGATTGATTTCTATCAGTCCTGCCATGACTATTTATTGTATGACCTCGCAGTGACGGTTAATGACTGGTGCATCAATTCAGACCTGGAGCTGGATCATTTAAAAACATCCGCTCTGCTAAAAGCCTATGGGTCTATTCGCCCCTTCACCCCAACCGAACAAGATGCCTGGCCCTTAATGCTAAGGCTGGCAGCCTTCCGTTTCTGGATATCAAGAATTATTACCTTCGTACACCCCGAGCAAGCCATGGACTCCGCCCACCAGCAAATGCTGGAACGCTGCTTTCTTGATCCCGAGAAATTCAAGGCAATGCTGGAGCTGAGAAATATAAGGGATACCTCTTTGCCTTGTTTTTTGAGTGATTGATGGAAGCAAGCGTCATTAACTATTTTCATGCAAAAGCACGTTTTCTGGTCTAAAAAATATTATGATATAACATACCCAGCTAGTACAGATCAGGTAAACAATGGCCACTCCACAGGATAATGCCTATAAACCCCACAACCATAACCTTTGCATCAAAAGCGCACTGCAAGAGGCCAGAACCCTTTGCCAGAACCGTGGTGCAAGATTAACCCCTCTCAGGGAAAAGGTTTTAGAACTGGTCTGGCAGAACCATCAACCAGTAGGCGCCTATGATATTCTGGCAGAGCTGGCAAGGCAGGAGTCCCGTCCTGCCCAGCCCCCCACCGTATACAGAGCTCTGGAATTCCTGCTGGAACAGGGACTGGTGCATCGCCTGTCATCAATCAATGCCTATATTGGCTGTCCTAACCCTGACTCACATTCCAGCAAGGTGGATCAAAGCTGTTTCCTGATCTGTGAAAATTGCCGGATTACCATTGAAATGGAGAATCCGGTGATCACTCAGGCTCTCAATGACTGTGCCAAAGAACATCGTTTCTCCGTTTCCAGTTCCACCATAGAGCTAACAGGACTCTGTACCAACTGTTCTAAATCAAAGCACTCCCATGACTGACTCTTTAATCAATCTGCGTGATGTTCATATCCGCTTTCAGGAGCAAAAAATACTCTCTGGCGTTGACCTGGAGGTAAAACCCGGGGAAATAGTCACCCTGATTGGGCCTAATGGAGCGGGTAAAACCACCCTGGTTCGTGTTGTTCTTGGGTTACAGAAACCGGATTCCGGTGTGCGATGGATTCAGTCCGGCCTGAAAATTGGCTATATGCCCCAAAAGCTCCATGTAGATAACAGTATGCCGCTGGTGGTCAGACGGTTTCTGTCGCTGACAGGTGGAAAATTGCCAGCCATAGAGTCTGCCCTTGAGCGAACCGGCGTTCTCAATGTAATCAATTCCCCCGTTCAGTCTCTTTCCGGCGGTGAACTACAGCGTGTTCTTCTGGCCAGGGCATTACTCAAGAAACCCCATCTGCTGGTTCTTGATGAGCCGGTGCAAGGGGTGGATGTTAATGGACAGCGGGAGCTTTACCACTTAATCACCGAACTGAGAAACGAACAAAATTGCTCAGTACTGATGGTATCTCATGACTTGCACCTGGTGATGGCATCCACAGACAAGGTGGTCTGCCTGAACCAACATGTTTGCTGCTCTGGCCATCCCCATCAGGTCAGACGTCACCCCGCCTACCTGAAACTCTTTGGGGGAGAATCCAACGAGCTGGCTATTTATACCCATCACCATGACCACCAGCACGATGTTAATGGCAAGGTCATTCCTAGTAGTGGAGAAGGGAAATAATGTCTGAGCTATTGCTCTATGCTTTATTGGCTGGCTATGGTGTAGCCGTTATAACCGGCCCTTTGGGCTGCTTTGTTATCTGGCGGAGAATGGCGTACTTTGGAGACACACTGTCCCATTCAGCACTTCTTGGTGTCTCACTGGGATTACTGCTTGAGGTTAACCTCAACCTTGCAGTGATTGTCTGTTCACTGTTTCTGGCAGTGGTGCTTGCCGGTCTTCAAAACAAACGGGATATCGCATCGGACACATTGTTGGGTATCCTTGCCCACAGCAGTCTCTCCCTGGGCCTGGTGGCCGTCAGCTTCGCGGATAACGTGCGGGTTGACATGATGTCTTATCTGTTTGGAGATCTGTTGGCTGTTAATCTTCAGGATCTTTTCTGGATATATGGCGGTGGCAGTATTGTACTGGCTCTGCTGACCTGGCTATGGCGGCCTTTGCTGGCTATGTCGGTGCATGCTGAGCTGGCTCAGGTTGAAGGGATTCCGGTAAAAAAAGTCAGGCTGGTATTAACCCTGCTGATGGCTCTAGTGATTGCCGTTGCCATGAAGATTGTGGGAGTACTACTGATTACCGCCCTGTTGATTATCCCTGCTGCTGCCGCCCAGCGTTTTTCCAATACTCCCGAACAGATGGCCGTTAAAGCCAGTTTATTTGGTATGGCTGGCGTCACCGGTGGTCTTGCGGCATCCTGGTATATTGACACTCCCGCAGGGCCTTCAGTGGTTGTTAGCTGCTTTGCTCTATTCCTCGTCAGCCTTTTGCATCAGCCACGATAGTCCTTTTCGATAGCGCTCAAAATAATGCTGAGTTTTTCCGGCTCCAGAGGGGGTCGGATAAAGCCATGATAATCCCCCCGCGGATTAATTATCACCAGATTTGCGCTATGATCCACCAGATAAAACTCATCCTCCTGTTCAACCACTGGCGTAAAGGCAATGTTCAACTGTTGGGTTAAGTGATAAATTCCTGTGATACTGCCGGTAACACCTACAAAGTCACGGTTAAAATAAGGTATATAACTCCCCAGTTTTTCCACCGTATCCCTGCGCGGATCCACCGACACCATCATATAACGCATTTGCTGTGCCAGCAGAGGGTCGTTTTCTTTCAGCGCTTTATCCAGCTTATTTAATTGCCCCAGGGATGCCGGACAAATATCCGGACAGAAGGTGTAACCAAAGTAAATCAGTCCCCACCCACCACTAAGGTTTGCTTCAGTAAAAGGCTGCCCTTTATGATTGACCAACTCCTTAACCTCAAAGGATCTCGGGTTTTCAAAAACCACAGCGCCCATTGACTGCAACTGGTCTTTGGTCAGGGCTGGTTTATTCATATATTGATAAAATGTCAGCCCTGACACTGCAGCAATAATGGCCAATAGAAAAAATACGGTTTTGGTGACGGCAGGTTGACTCCCCATCCTTATTAACTCCGGTTATTGTTATATTTATTTAAAAACTATACCCACAAATAAAATACATAGTGATCCACCAGCAGGAATATGAAAAGTACCATTAAATAGGTAATGGAATACTTAAACGTCTTGATGGCAGCATGGGGGCGGCTGTTTTTCATCAATACCACGGACCAGTACAAAAACCGTCCTCCCAATACCAGCGCCCCTAACAGGTAGATCAAGCCACTCATGCCCGTTAAAAATGGCAGGACACTCACCAATAACATAATGACGGTATAGAGCAGAATATGAAGCCGGGTATAGGACTCACCATGGGTGACAGGCAACATGGGAATATCCGCCTTGGCATATTCATCTTTTCGGTGAATGGCAAGAGCCCAGAAATGGGGTGGTGTCCAGGCAAAAATAATCAAAACCAGCAGCAGCGCATGGCCTTCAAAATAACCGGTTACAGATGTCCAACCCAACAAGGGCGGAGCGGCACCCGCAAGGCCACCAATCACAATATTCTGGGGGGTTGCCCTCTTTAATACCGTGGTATAAATAACTGCATATCCCAATAGTGACGCCAGGGTTAGCCAAGCCGTCAGCGGGTTTACCAGAAAGACCAGCGTTGCCATCCCTATGGAGCCAATCACCAGGGCAAAACAAAGCGCCTGAACCGGCCCCACCCTCCCCTGGGCAACCGGCCGCTTTTGGGTACGGGCCATAAGGGTATCAATGCGACGATCCACAACATGATTAATCACCGCTGCTGAACCTGCGCAAAGGGCAATACCAAGGTTGCCAAATATCAGGGCATTCCATGGAACCCAACCGGGGGTGGCCAGGCACATACCGATCAGAGAGGTAAGAATCATCAGGGCAACCACTTTAGGCTTGGTGAGCTCCAGATAATCCTTCCAGCCTGCCCGAACATTTTCTGGACCAGCCCTGCCTGAAAGCGTCGAACCCATTATTTTACTTTGAGCCATTTCCTTTACTCCTGTTTATCCATCCCTTTCAACCAGAGCACTGAGCCGATAATTAAAAGCAACCAGTGATAGCAGCAGCAGCGCCCCTCCCAGATTATGGGCAACCGCAATAAACAGGGGTAAATGCCAGATAATATTACTGATACCCAGAGTCAGCTGCAGAACCAATGCCAACAGAATTAAGAAAGACAACTGTTGCACACTTTGCCTTTCATCACTGGCAAGCCCCTTGGCATACTCTTTTGCAGCAAAGAGCATAAAAAGCAGTATCCCGAAGACTATGATCGCGCCTATTCGATGCCCCATATGAATTGCTGTTCTGGCGTCAGAATCCAGCTGGCCACCCAGATAGTTAGGCCCTATGGATTGTCCAATATCAAAGCCTTTCTGAAAATTCATATCAGGCCAATAGACACCCTGACAGGTGGGTAAATCAGGGCAGGCCAGTGCCGCATAATTAGAACTGGTCCAGCCTCCCAAGGTAATCTGGACAATGACTGCCAGTAAACTGATCAGGGCAAGTCCTTTCAAGCGCCCCAACCGCCAGGTAGAAGGTAACCGGATCCAGCCTGTATCTGATAATCGGAGCGTCAGTAAAAAAAGCAGGCTCAAGGTGGCAAAACCTCCCAGCAAATGAGCTGTCACTACCTGAGGCCAAAGCTTGAGAGTCACAGTCCACATACCGAAGACAGCCTGTAATGAGATCAGACCAAGAATAAAGAGAGGCAATAACCAGGGCTGATTGATGTTACGACGATGGCGGAATGTTTGAACCGTTAACACCAGCACCAGAATCATTAACAATCCCGCAATATACCGATGCCCCATTTCAGCCCAGCCTTTGGCAATATCCACGGGAGCATCAGGAAAACGGTTTTCGGCGGTTTCAATAGCCTCTTTGGATTCCGGTACGGTTAAAAAGCCATAGCATCCGGGCCAGTCAGGACAACCCAGCCCCGCATGAACCAGTCGGGTATAAGCACCCACCCCAACCACAATGAAAGCGAGAAAGGTAGCGGCTAAAGCCAGATAGTAGCCTTTCTTGTTTTTCTTATTCGCTGGCATACTCATTATTCCATTTCAGTGAAATTCCATCTAAAACAACGTGCCTTATCCTATTTTCGAGGCTTTTAACAGCCGTTGCATATCTTTCAGAAGATCTCCCCCTTCCTGACCTGGCTGATAACTCATCATCATGTTGCCCAATGGATCAACAATAAAGTACTGGTCTTCAGGCCAATGATCCAGAGACAGAGCCTTCTGCACTGAATCCATTTGAGTGCTTAGCCAGAAAACGGCAGGATGTTCCTCAACCAAAGCCTTATCAAGCGTTGGTGTTTCCTCTGCAATATAAACCCGTGCCACTCGATCAGCCTCACGCCCAAGACCTATATGAACCTGACGTGTCTTATAAAGGACATCCTGGCATTGTTCCCCAGTGCAATGGGAAGAACCAAAAATAACAATCACCCACTTTCCTTCAAGCTGCTTTATTGGAAAGGAGTGGTTCTTATCAATCAGCTGTAACTGGCCAAAATCACCGGGGGGCAGTAACAACGCTCCTTTATTGGTTCTACCTTCCGGTAGCCATTGCCCCGAGAAATACATAAACCAGGCCAGACCAAACATTAAGAAAGGTAATATAAAAACAATGGCCGCCTGAAATCGTCCCCTGACAAGCCCTCTCTTTTTTCCAGGTAATGTCCCCTGCATTGCTACTGCTCCCTTTTTCTTATTTGAATTCCGTATAACCCTGACAATACCAGAGCCATGGTGAACCATTGCAGGGCATAACCCAGATGTTTAGCCGATGACATAACAGCCTTTATCGGTCTGACCTGTAATGATCCGGGTTCATTGGCATTTAAAACCAGCAAAAGTGGTGGAATAGCCTGGCTTAAAACACTGGATATTCTGGAATAATCCACCGCCTGAATAACTTTGGGCCAGCCCTCTTGCCACTGATCCTCTGCCAATAAAAAAGGCTTACCCATAGCCCGGTAAATGGTACCGGAAAGCTCGTACTGGCGGTTATCAATACCAGCAGCCGGTAACTCTTCTCTTGATCCGGTGGATGGCAACCAGCCGCGATTAACTAAAATCCACTGACCTTCGTTGGTGACAAAGGGCATAAGTAACTCATACCCTGCCTGGCCATTGAAAACCTGATTATCCAGTAGAAAATAAGTGTCGCTTACAAAACGGCCCTGGACTTTTATGGGGAGGTAAAGAGGATCCTGATAGTCGTTTAATCGACTGATAGGCATTGGTGCCAGTTGCTTGCGAGCTTCCCAGGTCTGCTCAAGCTCCAGTTTCTGCTGATAGCGGGACAGTTGCCAAAGCCCGAGCCCCACAAGCAGCGGGAGAAGCAGTAATACCAACAGTGACAACCTTAACTTAAATACTGACATCTGGTTAATATCGTTTGAGGCGTGCCTGCTTATAACTCCGAAGACTGTTATGCTTCCAACAGTAAAAATAAAAACAACTGCTTCAGGAAATGGTTATGTGGCACACAATAATGATTGTTATTCTTTTCCTTGCCATTCTTATCAGCCTGGGTTCCGGTCTCTATTTTTTATTAATGGACAGAAACAGTTCTGCCAGACTGGTGACTTCTCTCACTATCCGTATTGTTCTTACCTTACTGTTAATGCTGGTGGTTATTATTGCATGGCTACAGGGTGATATCAGCAGCCATGCCCCCTGGCTTTATCGCTAGAGACTGTTGAGGTTATACAAGATAAACAAAAATAAATAACCCCACCCAGACCACGTCAACAAAGTGCCAGTACCAGCTGGCCGCTTCAAAGGCAAAATGTTTTTCTGGCTCAAAGTGGCCTTTATACACCCTGAACAGCATGACCGTTAGAATTATCGCACCCAGGGTAACATGAGCCCCGTGGAACCCGGTCAAAATAAAAAATGTTGATCCGTAGATTCCTGCTTGCAGGGTTAACCCAAGTTCTGTGTAGGCTTCAATATATTCTTCCACCTGGAAGAATAGAAATGCAAAGCCAAAAACCAACGTTGCAATTAGCCACAGCTTAAGCTTATAGCGGTCATTCCTTCTAAGGGCATGATGAGCAAAGGTAACAGTGACACTGGAGGTTATCAAAAGCAGGGTATTTAACAGGGGCAAATGGAAAGGATCAATTAGCCCGGAAGCTCCGGGATACCGCTCGTTATCAGGGTTCTGCATCAATGGCCAGTCTGCGGTAAATCCGGGCCAGAGCAGCTCATTGGTCATGGCTCCCACCCCCTCGCCCCCCAGCCAGGGAATAGAAAAAAAGCGGACATAAAACAGGACACCAAAAAAAGCGCCAAAAAACATCACTTCAGAGAAAATAAACCAGCCCATCCCCCAGCGGAAGCTACGATCCATCTGTGGGCTATACAGACCAGACCTGGACTCCTGAATAACGTTGCCAAACCAGCCAAACAGCATCCACGCCATCAATAGGCCGCCGGCAAACAGTATCCAGTGCGGAGTGGAGCTTTTTTCCCCAGCACTCATATCATTCATCATCATGGCCGTACCCGTCAGGGTCAAAAACAGACCAATGGATGCAATTATTGGCCATTTACTCTGGGCGGGTACGTAATAAGATCCTTCATTAGCCATTATAATCTCCTGAAACCCCTGTAAATGCTCAACCTATTTATTCTGTTACATCAAACAGTGTGTAAGACAGCGTTAACTTATTGATATGCTTCGGCAGTTCCTGGTCCACAATAACCCTTAACGGCATTTCTTTTTCTTCACCGGCTTCCAGGGTCTGGGTTGTAAAGCAAAAGCACTCAACCTTATGCAAAAAATTTGTGGCCTGAAACGGTGAAACACTGGGAATCGCCTGCCCGACAATGCGCCTGTCCCCCGGGTTTCTGGCAAAAAAAACCAGCTTTCCCACTTCACCAGGATGGAGATTGATTTCTGAGATGCTGGGAGCAAAATCCCAGCTCATATCTCCATTTTTTGTGGCCACAAACTGCACCTTGATGGTTCTACTGGTATCAATGCTGGATTCTTTTGCCTGATAGGGAACCGGGTCAGTCTTTCCATTCAAGCCTGTTACCTGACAAAACACGTCATACAAGGGCACCATGGCAAAGCCAAAGCCAAACATGCCCAGGGCTATAAGTATCAAACGAATCAGAGTGCGTCTGGTTTGTTTCTCCAGCGGTTCATCCATTTTTTTCCACCTACAGCATTTTTTGTTATCCGGTAACCCGCCCGGTTACTTCACTTCCGGTGGTGTAGAAAATGTATGATAGGGTGCAGGAGAGGGCACACTCCATTCGAGTCCTTCTGCACCTTCCCAGGATTTAGCCTCACTCTTTTTGCCCCCTAAAATGCACTTGACCACAATAAACAGGAACAGTAACTGGGTCAGTCCAAACATAAATCCGCCAACACTGGAAATCTGGTTAAAGTCAGCAAACTGCAGGGCATAATCCGGTATCCGGCGCGGCATACCCGCTAGACCCACAAAGTGCATCGGGAAGAAAGTTAAGTTCATCCCGATAAATGACATCCAGAAATGCACTTTAGCCAGGGTTTCGTCATACATATGCCCGGTCCATTTGGGCAGCCAGTAGTAAGTACCGGCAAAAATGGCAAAGATCGCCCCGGGCACCAGAACATAATGGAAGTGGGCAACTACGAAATAGGTATCGTGGTACTGGAAATCAGCCGGGGCAATGGACAGCATCAGCCCCGAAAAACCACCCAGAGTAAATAGCACAACAAAGGCAATTGAGAATAACATGGGGGTTTCAAAGGTCATTGACCCCCTGAACATGGTTGTTACCCAGTTGAAGATTTTTACGCCAGTGGGCACTGCAATCAGCATGGTGGCATACATAAAGAACAGCTCGCCTACCAAAGGAATACCCACCGTAAACATATGGTGAACCCAGACAATAAACGACAAAAATGCAATACTGGCCGTGGCATAAACCATGGAGGTATAACCAAAGAGTGGCTTACGGGCAAACGCCGGAATAATGCAGGAAACAATGCCGAAGGAAGGCAGGATCATTATATAAACTTCAGGATGCCCGAAGAACCAGAATATATGCTGGAACAGAACCGGGTCACCACCACCTCCGGCATTAAAGAAGCTGGTACCAAAGTGAATATCCATCAGCATCATGGTGACAGCCCCCGCCAATACAGGCATGACGGCAATCAACAAATAAGCGGTAATAAGCCAGGTCCAGCAAAACAGCGGCATCTTCATCAGGGTCATGCCGGGGGCACGCATATTCAGGATGGTGGCAATAATATTAATCGCTCCCATAATGGAAGAGATACCCAGCATATGGATGGCAAAAATAAAATAGGTGGTTGAAGGGGGTGCATAATCGGTGGATAGCGGCGCATAAAAGGTCCAGCCAAAGTTAGGTCCACCTCCTTCCATAAAGAGCGTGCTCACCAGCATCAATGCCGCAAAGGGCAAAATCCAGAAACTCCAGTTATTCATTCTGGGCAGTGCCATGTCAGGAGCACCCACCATCAGAGGAATCATCCAGTTGGCCAATCCAACAAACGCCGGCATTACGGCTCCGAACACCATAATAAGGCCATGCATGGTGGTCATCTGGTTAAAAAACCCCGGATCCACAATATGCAACCCGGGCTGAAACAGTTCAGCCCGAATCACCATGGCCATGGCGCCTCCCACCAGGAACATGACAAAGCTGAACCACAGGTACATTGAGCCAATATCTTTATGATTGGTGGTATATACCCAGCGCATCAGTCCCTTGGCAGGGCCATGATGATGCTCATCGTGATTATCGTTATTCTGATCACCTGTCACAGCTGTCATAATTGCGCTCCTTACAGACCAGCCTTAAATTCACCTGTTTCCTTAAACTCAAGGATCTGTTTAGGTGTCACCATCTCCCCGGTGTTATTGCCCCAGGCATTTCTTTCATAGGTAATCACTGCCGCCAGGTCCACTTCACTTAACTGACCGGCAAATGCCTGCATGGCACTACCCTTTTTGCCGTTCATTACAATGGCTACATGCGCTCCAATCATGTCTTTTGACGTGACCATGGGAGTGCCTTTCAGAGATGGGAATACCGGTGGCATGCCTTGTCCACCCGGCATATGGCAAGCGGCACAAACTTTGTTATAAACCGGCTCACCTTTGGCCACCAATTCCTCAAGTGTCCAGTCCTTGCTGGTCAACTCCCTGATTTTCGCAGCTTCAGCTTTCTTCTCCGCCAACCAGGCCTGATAGTCTTCTTCTGTTCGGGCATCTACCACCACAGGCATATAGCCATGGTCTTTACCGCAAAGCTCTGCACACTGCCCCCTGTAAATTCCCGGCTCCTCGATGCGGGTCCATGCCTCATTTATAAATCCGGGAATGGCATCTCGTTTAACAGCAAGGTCTGGGACCCACCATGAGTGAATAACATCTGCCGCCGTCACCAGAAAACGAACTTTTTTACCTACCGGTATAACCAGTGGCTCATCAACTTCCAAAAGATACTCAGGGCTTTTAGCTCTCAGGTTATAAATTTGTTCTTTCGATGTATTGAGATTACTGAAGAATGAGACGTCCTCTCCCAGATATTCATACTGCCATTTCCACTGATAGCCGGTAATTTTGATATCGATATCCGCTTCATCCGTATCATAAATTTCAATCAGGGTTTTTGTGGCGGGAATAGCCATTAACACAAGAATTATGAAGGGAATCGCGGTCCAGGCCACTTCCGCTAACGTACTATCATGAAATTGGGCAGGCTTGGCTCCCCGGGATTTTCTATGGGCAAAAATAGAGTAAAACATGACTCCAAAGACAATAACCCCGATTGCAACGCAAATCAGAAATATGGTCATATGCAAGTCATAGATGGAGCGACTGATGGCCGTCACCCCTTCCGGCATATTGACTTCCCAGGCTGCCCTGGCATTGGCTGACAGCATCAGCCCCACAAGAAGAAACAGAGTTCGTGCTCGCTGCATCATTCCCTTACATCCCCTGATTTTCCGCCCAACAAGCGGAAACTTCTTATTATTATTAGGTAGACTCCAAGTCCTTCATTCAGAGGTTTTACCACAAAAAACGGTAGAAACTCCGTTATCTATACCACTAACCCTGATTACAACACTGGCTATACTTATACTCTATACATGTAACCTTATAATTCCAATAGATAAAGTTAATAGAAGCAAGAAAAAAATAAACTTATACTTAAAATATCAATGATATACTTGCCATCAAGGTATTAAACGACAAATACACATTATATAAAAATAGACAACAAGCTGTTTATAAACTAGTGTTTATAGTTCTTATTTTTCACCGCCATTCTTAAGAGTGCTTCAACACTCTTTATCTTATCTGACTTATTTTCTTTACTTACATCCTTATTAAAAGTATTTTGGATCTCAAAATGACTTCGTTTTTTCGCACTTTATTAACCTTATCATTTTTAATCCATATATGTGGAGCTATAGCCCATATTGATAACAATAAAACCAGCCACCTAAGCAGGCAGCCAACCCATGTTTTACAGAGTAGTATTCACAAAGATCACATTAGAGGAACAGCACAATATGTCAGAAAAAGTATTATCAGAACAACAGAGGAAGAAAAAAGAACAGAAAATCATTTACCAGAAGCTCCTGATAAGAGCAGTGTAGCTTTACCTGAAGAGTTTAATTCCCACGCAACGGTACCAAAACAAGTACCCCTTATTAGCCCCTATAAAGCAATATTACCAGAACTGGATTCTGCTAATTCCAGTGGACAATGTTCAGAGGCCTTCTTGAATAGGGATAAAGAAAAATATCAACAACTAACAAAAAAATGTGAAGCTTTTTTACACTCAGACCTCATAAAAAGCATCCGTGTACATGACCAGCATTGCAGCCACTGGTACTCCATCTCAATTTCAGAAGTAACTCATAACAGTTCTCTTGCAACAATATATACACTCAAAGGACATCCTTCTATAGAAACAGTCACAGCAATCAGCACAACACAGACTCTGGCAGGTACATCAAAAGAAAAAACAGGAATCTCTAAAACCTATAATTTCTTATCATTACAAAAATTAATATTCACTTTACATAATCAAACTAAAAGACAAGTAACTTTTGATATCAGAAAAAACAAAAGAATAGATCAAACGGTCTTGCTAATGGTATATAGCCCTAGGTATTTATCCAGAAATTTTTTCCCCCAACTCACTCAACCAAAATATAGGAAAGCGGATAAACAGGCCAGGGGCCAGAATAAATCAGCTCCTTCTACCCTGGATTTAGCGCTATATGAAGCAGAAGCACTCGTAGCAAATGGTCAATTGGTAAAATATACTCCATTATGCCAAAGCATAATGCTCAACCCTTTATCCCCTGACTTGCTGGATGTTATCCTCGCTATGGATGAGCATGAAATAACGGAAGCCCAATTTTTCACCAATATCAATAGACATGCAAACAGATTCTATCCATTTGACTTCCAGACCTCATTCTATGAAGAGTCTATTTCATTCTGGGATAGCATCAGAACCCACTTCACTCCTGCACATTATTTTATTAGGCATAGAGAGGTCATAAATACGATAATAAAGCTAAGAGAAGACGCATTATCAGCAGTCCAATCAAGAAAACAGACATTTATACAAGAATCTAAAATTTTGGAAGACTCTATAAGCCCTTCGTTACAATTCACTATAGATAAAGTCACTGGTGAAGTCTCCACCATGGTTGTAGACACATTTGATAAATTCTCCTTTGCTATAACAGTAAAACACCATGAGTCTCACATATACCCTTACTCAATCACTACATTATTGTAACGGTAATCTTACATCTGAGTTCAGAAAGCAAGCTTATGCCAAAGCCTGGAAGACACAACAACACTTCCAACCATTCTGCTTTGGCAAAGAGATAATCACTGCTACACTACCGCGCCAGCAAAACCATAAGCTGAGGAGTCATCATGGGTTTTCTTGAGCAAATAGATAGAGCAATGGAAACAAACAACTCTCTGGTATGCGTGGGATTAGACCCCCTTCCAGAACGTTTTCCCATGGTACTAAAAAACCATCACCAGGCCATCTTTGAATTCAACAAAGCCATCATTGATGCAACTGCCGACCTGGTATGTGCCTATAAGCCCCAGGCTGCCCATTATCATGCTCAGGGCGCAGAGGATCAACTGGCTCTCACTATTGAGTATCTTCATACTAATTACCCTAATATCCCGGTAATACTGGATTCTAAACGAGGTGATATCGGTAGCACTGCAGATCAGTACGCCAAAGAAGCCTTTGAACGCTACAAGGCAGATGCAGTGACTGTTAACCCTTATATGGGCATCGATACCATTGAACCTTTCAGCCGCTATCAGGATAAAGGCGTTATTGTACTTTGCCGAACATCGAATCCGGGTGCTGGAGCCATACAAAATCTGAAAATAGAAGGACGTCCTCTCTATCAACTCCTAGCAGAAAAAGCGGTGCAGGAATGGAATGGCAACAATAATATTCTATTAGTTGTAGGAGCAACCAATCCGGATGAACTTGGCCATATCCGTCAATTAACCAATGAAATGACCTTCCTGGTACCCGGTCTTGGTGCCCAAGGCGGCAGTGTAGAAGCTACCGTAAGGAATGGCCTGAATAGTCAGGGTAAAGGAATGATTGTTAATTCATCCAGGGGAATTATTTATGCCGGTTCTGGTAACGACTTTGCCACCTCTGCAAGACAGGCAACCATTGAACTAAAAGATACTATCAATAAATTTCGTTAATCTATCCTGATTCATTACCTGTCAGCTAAGGTTTTATAAACCTTGGCTGACAAAATAGAGTTTATTATAAATATAAAAAATCTAACCTAATGAAAAAATAAATTTTCAAGCTATCCTACAGTTTTATATTGATTGAAAGGTCAGCCTGTATTTAAAGTAAATAGTACTTTAATGCAAAACCCATTAACAAATAAATCAGGATAAAACTTATGGACAACCAAAAATACCATATAACCATGCGGTTAATTCACTGGCTAATGGCGCTTATGCTATTAAGCCTTATCACTAGTGGTTGGTATATGACCCACCTGGAAGACAGTGTCAACTATAAATATGATATTTACCACTGGCATAAATCTTTTGGTGTCCTTGTACTCTTTTTATTAGTAGCCAGAATATTTTTTAGATGGGTTTATAAAGTGCCTCCTATACCTCATAGTCTTCCCCATCACGAAAAAAAATTAGCCAAAATTACACACTGGGTACTTTATCTCTTTATGTTTCTGGTTCCTGCCAGTGGGTACCTGATGTCCGGAGCAGCCCCTAACAGAAAGGTCCCATTTTTCGGGCTGACTATGCCTGATATTGTTGATAAAAATCGAGAACTCGCTGATATTCTGCACAGTGTGCATATTTGGATTCCCTATATTTTTCTTGGAATCATTACTCTACATGTGATAGGGGCACTGAAACACCGGTACTTTGACAAGCCTGAAAATGATGTATTCCGTCGTATACTCTAATATTAATGGGGAATAGTGTAAACCACGATTCCCCATTTAGTAATGAGATAATATGGATATTAAAGCTTAGCAGGTTGGCTCACGGGTTTTCTGCCACTGTGCCCCCCTTCCCCGTCCTTCTGCTATCAATAATCCCTCATCCCTGAATTGTTGGATCACTTTTTTCACCAGCTCCCGACTGACGGTTGGTAGTTGAATACAAATATCTGCCACTGAAAACAGACCTTCAGATTGTTCAATAGCCGTTCTGATTAACTGTGTTTTCGGAGCCCTGATTCCCTGCCGTCTCAGCGCACTAACCCGGTGTTCCCATTCCGAGTACGCCCCAATTAAAACATCCAGAAAAAACTCAATCCAGGGCATGGGATTATGAATACCCTGGTGCCAATTCCTGACACTTTCTTTCAGTGCTTCATTATAGGCATCTTCATGCTGTGCAAAAATACGTTCAATGCTTATAAACTGTCCCACCCGGTAGCCATTCAGCGATAGCATTAATAGCATTAACAATCGGCTAATACGGCCATTACCATCACTGAACGGGTGTATGCATAAAAAATCAAGAATCGCGGCACTGATTAGCAGTAGCGGATCGACTCCAGCTCTAAGCCCTTTGTGATATTGCCTGATAGTCTCACACATGGCCTGGTCAATATCTGCCGCTGGAATGGTACGATAGAGAGTACCGGTAATTATTCCTTTAGCATTCCGCTCGATAATATCCTTGTTAGTTGCTCGCCAACGTCCTCCTTCATGAAGTAAATGCCCATACAACATGGCATGCAGCTGTCCGACCAAGCCTACAGAAACCTCCATATGCTCTGCTGGATCTACCACTAAGTCCAATCCATCTGAATAACCTGCAACTTGTCTTTCCAATGGTGTCGTGGGCTTTGCCTCTTTGAGAACCAGCTTCCTCACCACATTCGGAGAAATAAAGACGCTATCAAGATGATTACTCCTCTCAACAGACTCCAGCCAGGCAACCTGCCTCAAGGTGTCAAGTATTTCAGGTTGTTGCCTGATAATCTGATGCTGTCGCCCTTTGAACTCACCCAGCTGCCTGAAGGTTCGTAAATGCTGTGCTTTAAAACGGTATTCTGACAATTTGATCAATGTCTTCATGATACCCCCATTATCAGATAATTATCGGGTACTAATTTATCAAACTAACCTATAAAAATCATTTAATAACCATAAAGTTAGAAGCTATATTTAGCCTTAAAAAATAAGATAAAAAATGTGTAATTCGTACGTTTTTTATACGATTTAGCGGTAATCTTACCTTATCCTCTTCAATTAGCAGAAAATAGATCAAAAAACGTACTCCATACAACCAAATCAAACACTCATCTCCTACAGAACTGTGTTAATTGATTCTGGGAGTGAGATACAGATATTAAAGAATCGAACCTGCAACCAGCTCTTGCAAATGAAAGGCTTTATCATTCTGCTTTTTTAGTTTAACAGTGGAAATTGTATTATAACTATAGGTTTTTATAACAGAAGCTTTAACTAACCTATCTTCTTTTATTAATTTTATTTTTTCCCTATCAGCAAAATCATTTAACACATTTATTTGCTTTTTAATTACAGGTATTTCAACTTGTTTTTCAACTTCGCTATTATAACCTGCCCAGTAATTTTCAGTTTCTTCCACATCTAAATCAAGAACCCTGGCAACTATGACAGGCTCTTTTTCCCTTTCAGGAATTTTCAAAACTGCAGAAACCTTAATTTTATTGATATTTTTCCCAATAAATGCATCTGGATTCACCCTGGCAATTTCTTTCATCAAATGTTTCCAGGACTTTATATCAGGATAATATTTTTTTAATTTCATTGCGATTGAACTAAGAGAGTCACCTGATTTTACAGTATAAAAGTCCAGATTAAAAATATCTTTATGGCTCTTATACCCCCCTAAACTTTGTACCACCTGTATTTTTTTATTTAGACTTTTCTTGTCAACAGGCACAGCATTTATTCTATGCTGCTTCTTACTCGCAACTGCTAGTTTAGGCTTTTTGATACCATGTAGCCGGGCAAATAACTTTCTGGAAGGCAAATTCCGCAAGTCTTTTCTTTGAAAAAAACCATGCTTCTTACTGGCTGGTTTTACCTTATGGCTATCATCACCAGCATAATTTTCTATGGGGCTTTTTGGAGGAGTGGGGTCAACCTTACCCGCTATTTTTTTGAGTTTTTGTTGACTTACTTCTTTAGCTGACATTTTTTGTTTTGAAATCAGTTCAACGGTTGACGGTCCAAATTTTTTTTCCACTCTTGATTTTGAAGCTAATAGCCTGTCTTTTTTCCAGGGTATAGACAACCTGTTAGCGGCCACAACCGGTGGTTGACTGGTTAAACGTATCTGCGGCAACAAAAAGTGGTATTTACCAAAAGACTTTCCTTCAGCTGAAAGCATCATCACCAATAAGTCAATATTCTGATCCATCATAGGCTCATTACTTTTGACTCGAATACTGGATTTACCTCGAAGATCCTTTTCTATAGAGGCTTGGAGGTCAGAAATATAGTACTTTCTATCTACTCTATGACGCATAAAATCGATTTTCGATGCCAGATCAACAATCACCGGACCTTTCATCATTTCTTCAGATTCAGCTATGTCAATCCTGGCTTCAAGAGGCTCATTGAGAGAGGACAAAACACGTATAGCCCCCATCTCATAAGCCAAACTGCCGGGCATAAAGCAGCCTATGATAAAAAAAACAGGCCATCTAGAAAGTTTTTTTAGCACCATTTACCCCAAGCACAGGTTTCATTGCGATTAAACGCCATGAATGCACTATCGGCACTTTTTTAGTGTACTCAAGTAACTGGCAACCACTTTTGTGGAATGCTTTCTTCCCAACAAAATTTTCTGATTATATTTGACATTGTTTGGTCCAAAGGTGCTACAAAACTGAGTCCTGAACCAGTAACCGGATGAGTCAATGACATTTCCACACAAGACAGTAATAAACGGCCAGCTGCCAGGTGCCTGGCAAAATAGCGATTATGCTTCCCCTTGCCATGCTTGGCATCACCAATAATTGGATGAGATATATGTTTCAGATGCCTGCGAATTTGGTGCTTTCGACCTGTTTCCGGTGTTAACTGAAGCAATGAATAGCGACTTGTTGGATAGCGATCTATACACACAGGCAATTCAATATCAGCCAGGCGCCTATAGTGGGTAATCGCATCCTGGGCAGGCTTATCTTTTTGCGCTTTTCTATCCGTTATTTTATCAAGTTGCTCTCTTAAAGCATGATCAATCAAACCTTTTTCATCTGTAACCCCTCGAACTATAGCCAGGTAGCTTTTTGATACGCTATGCTGCTGAAACTGCTCTCCGGCCAGTTTTGCCACCTCTGGAGACAAAGCAAATAATAGTACCCCTGAGGTGGGTTTATCTAATCTGTGTAGTGGGTAGACGCGCTGGCCAATCTGATCACGAACCATCTGCATAGCAAAGCGAGTTTCATGACGATCAATCATTGAGCGGTGAACCAATAGCCCTGAAGGTTTATTAATAGCAACAAGATATTCATCCTGGTAAATGATAGGCAGTTGTTCTGGAAGTGGGTTCATTATTTAGCAGCAAAACGTAGTATTTTATAAATTAAATAAAGCAAAGTCACTGTATAAACATACATTCGCCCCTTTTTTTATTCCGGCTCAACCACAGAAGGGAGCTTTTCTGAAAAAGCTTTTATTTTATTAAAGTAAGGCCCGGAATGATAAATATTATTCCAACCCAGCAAAATAATAGATAATGTATTTCTAATCTGAGCCATATCAAAATCGATATTGCCGTCTAATGCTTGAACCATTTTCTGCGAGGGGCTATAGGCTGATAATATAGCTTTCTTTGTTTTTTCAACGGCAGGCACAGACTGCTTTCCCATCAAAAGAAAGCTAATTCCAACTTCAGCAATAATTACCGATTCTACACGGGTAATAATTTCATCAATATTCTTTTCAAAATAATCAGTAATCCACTCAAGACTTTGATCACTCACAGGCTCTTGGAAATTACCACTTGCTGCAATAACTAAATGAGCCATGCTGGTGATTTTTGTCATATATTGCTGGTCACTTAAAAGCACATCCTTATTATCAGGAAAAACTTTCTTAAAGGAGTTGGTAAATATCTCTCTATAGTCACCGAGGTCAATATCTTTTAGCCAATACACCTGATAGGCTTGACGAGAAGCCCAGGCTCTTATCATATCAGGGTTAGTAAAACCTGGTTCAAAGTCAAAAGCTGATATTTTTTGTATTATTTTTTCATTATCATTTTTTAATTGCATGCCAAACTCACTAACCCTGTGTAACTCCGGTAATAATAAATTTGCATAAAATATATGGTCATTAAACCATCTTGCCGTTTCACTTCTAAGTGCACGACAGACTTTATTGACACCCAAAAAACAAGATCCATCATCAATCTCTCTTTTTATTCTCTGGGTTCTATAGGTTGCGCAATAGACTCCTCTACTCAGTTCACTTAACCGGTCAGCAGATATATACAACTCATGCAAAATCGCATTAAGATAACTTTTATCACCGGTTGTTCGGTACATTTTTACAGCATATTCACCATCTTTCCTGAAAGAAAATCTGTAGGATAAATTATTTAAATTTTCCCTGATCTGCTCAGATACCACCTCAGGGGCAATATTTTTTGGATTTAGGTCATCAGCAGCCAGTTTGGAGGTCGCAGGTTGATTTTGAACAGCACCTCCCATAACCAATGATGACTGATATATAAATACGACAACAATAAATAATCTAAATAGTAGCATTATATTTACTTTTAAAAAGTGACTATCAATCAGGGCAATCATAGTTTTTTTACACATAACCGCCACTCAAGTATTCAGATATTAAAATAGTTACAAGAGCTGGTTGCAGATAGACTAGACAAGATGACTCATAACTCGACTCACTAAAACGATTGCAATACACTGCTTATCTTTTAACACTTGGAATAGCTGTACATGTCAAACGACCTTCTTGTGGAGCAGATTTACAACGGTGCCAATGAACTGTCTCTGCCACTCACTGAAATCCAAGCAAGGTCTCTGGGCCAATACGTCGAACTTCTGGCCAAGTGGAATAAAGCCTATAACTTAACAGCAGTTCGTGAACCTGATCAGATGGTATCCCGCCATATTCTTGATAGCCTTAGCATTGTCCCTTACATCAAGGGAGATAATATCCTGGATGTGGGTTCTGGCCCTGGATTACCCGGTATACCTCTAGCTATCATGTATCCTGAAAAGCGTATTACGACCCTTGACAGTAATGGCAAAAAAACCCGCTTTATGACCCAGGCAAAGATAGAAATGGGCTTAAAAAACCTCACTGTGGTGAATACCCGGGTTGAATCCTATCAACCAGACCATCTCTTCGATGGTATAACATCCCGGGCTTTTAGCTCACTATCTGATATGGTAGAAGGAACAAAACACCTATTAGCTGACTCAGGTGTTTATCTGGCGATGAAAGGGCTATATCCTGAAGAAGAGCTTAGCGAGCTGACGCAACAATTCAGCTGTGAACTGGTAGAGTCTATATCTCTTAACGTTCCAGGCAGTGATGGAGAACGTCATCTCGTGATTCTGCGAAACAAGTATTAAACGGTGGCAGAAGATTGTGGGAAAAATTCTTGCGATAACCAATCAAAAAGGGGGAGTGGGCAAGACTACTTCCTGCGTTAACCTGGCAGCCTCCCTGGCTGCCTCCGGCAGCCGGGTTCTGCTGGTAGACCTGGATCCACAAGGTAATGCCACCATGGGCAGTGGCGTCAATAAACATGACCTGAAATTTTCGGTTTACCATGTTCTAACCGGGCGCTGCGAAGTAGAAAGCGCCCTATGCCAGCCCACTGACTCAGGCTTTGACGTGCTGCCAGCCAATGCAGATTTAACGGCAGCTGAAGTAGAACTGGTGAAAAAAAAGAATAAAGAGTCCAGGCTAAAAATGGCTTTGGAAAAAATACTGGATCAGTATGACTTCATTCTCATTGACTGCCCTCCCTCCCTTAATATGTTAACAGTCAATGCCATGGTGGCCGCACGAGGGGTAATTATCCCCATGCAATGCGAATACTATGCCTTGGAAGGGCTAACATCACTCATGGATACCATCTCGGGAATAAGGAAAACCATTAATCCTGACCTGCATATTGAAGGCCTGCTGCGAACCATGTATGACCCCAGAACGAGTTTGACAACAGAGGTTTCAAGGCAATTAATCAGCCACTTTGGTGACCAGGTATATAAAACAGTGATTCCCAGAAATATCCGGTTGGCAGAGGCTCCCAGCCACGGCAAGCCCGTTATCACCTACGACAAAAACTCCCGTGGGGCCATTGCCTATTTAGCCTTGGCTGGAGAACTTCTTCGTAAGCAGGATTCCAGCAAAACAGTTAAGAAAACAGGAACCCGGTAACCCATGGCGAAACAACGTTTAGGCACCAATCTGAATGCATTGTTGGGCAGTGCTAATCTGGATGCCTCAACCCCGGAGCATCTTTCAACAGACTCATCAGCTCTTCCTGAACGCTCTGTCGAGCTTTTGGACTTGCCTGTAGAGTTCATTACCAGGGGCAAATACCAGCCACGAAGAGATATGCACCCTGATGCTCTTGAGGAGCTTGCAGAAAGCATTAAGGCGCAAGGTGTAATGCAACCCATTGTTGTTCGCCCCGTTACAGAGAATCGCTATGAAATTATTGCAGGTGAACGACGCTGGCGAGCAGCCCAGATTGCCGGATTGGCAGATATCCCGGCATTGATTCGCGAAGTTCCCGACGAAGCTGCCGTGGCAATGGCCTTGATTGAAAATATTCAGCGGGAAGACCTGAATCCGATAGAGGAAGCTATTGCCCTCTCGCGATTACAAAAGGAATTTGAACTAACCCAGCAGGAAGTCGCCCAGGCTGTTGGAAAATCCAGAACCGCCGTTACCAATCTCCTGAGGCTTATGTCCCTCGGATCTGAAGTGAAGAAAATGCTGGAGTACGGTGACCTGGAAATGGGACATGCCAGAGCACTGCTTACTCTTTCAGAAAAAGATCAACTGGACATCGCGCGAACTATTGTTGCCAAGGGACTATCTGTCAGGCAGGCAGAAGCATTGGTTAGACGCCTTCAACAGCAGAGCCAGAAAAGCAATAAAAATAAAAAACGGATTGATCCTGATATTAAACGGCTTGAGGAAGATTTGGCCGAACGTATAGGAGCCAAGGTAGCGATACAATGCAATGCCAAAGGCAAAGGCAAGCTGGTTATCTCCTACAACAGTCTTGATGAACTGGATGGTGTTTTAGAACATATAAAATAAAACAGGTGAGGTGTATAAACTCACCTCACTCACTTTTCAGGAATATATCTCGATAAGCCACATAGCTTCCAGCAATAATAACTGGTACGGCCACTAATAAACCAACACCTAAGAGTAAAGTACCAATAATAGCAATAAAAATTGCCAGGATATTAAACACTGTTAATGGAATGATATTTTTAAGGCTACCACTAAAGCTCATTTTTATTGCTTCAATAACAGGCACCTCATTAATTACGATAAGCGGCCCTGCAAAGAAATACCCCATCATAAGCAGGAGAAAAACTACGGATAATAAAATACCAGGTATCAGAGCACCTGCCCCTGAAGCGGCTCCCATGAATGTGATAAAGAACCCGCCAACCATGACTACAGACATGACTATACATAAACCAATTAAGGGCAATGATTTTTTTAATGCCTTAAATGTATCACCGACTTTTAAATCATTACCATTATCTTGCTGATAAGCACCGTACATCAGCCCTGGATACATTGCCAACCCCAGAATCATTCCTGCTACCTGACCAATAATAGGAATAATATTGACAACAACTGACACAATAATCCAGGCTAGCAGAGCCAAAATCCAGCTAACCGGATTTTGCTTGAAAAAATAAATCCCTTCTTTAATCCATTTTAAACCATTTCCTGCCTTTCCTGATTTCACCTCACTAACAGCATCATCACTATCATCTTCAAAATATATTTCATTAAGATCGTTATGTTTAAATGAATGATTAGCTTGAACAAACAGGGATTCTTTTTCAGAACCAGACTTTTTGCTTTCTTCTAAATCTACCTCCTCTCCATCAACACTTAATATAATGCATTCAAGACCCATTTTTTTAAGATTCTTTTTATAGCGAATGGCATCCGATTTACTGACACTCTTTTTTATCGTGACATTTTTTCCCGCATGAAAAATTTTATTAACCCTGTTTTTATCATTAATCTTAAAAAATTTGGAAAAATGTAATTTAGCTTGGTCGAGAGAAAAACCTGCTAGTGTTTTTCCCGTCAATTGCAGTGAATAATTCATATAACATTCCATGTAACAAAATAAGCCAATTGATAGCAGACAACCGTCATTTTTTCGACAGCCTTAGAAGGTTTTAAATAAATCTATAAGTAAAACTATAGTTTATAATAGAGCTGACAGTTACCCATGATAAATCTCTGACCAACGAATAAAAAACGCGCTCACAGCATTCAAGCTGGCTATAAAAACATCTGAAAAGAAGAATATCGTGAACCTGACCACAAACAAGCCACTCTGCACTAGCTATGTATGGTGCACTAAAGCACTATTTTGGGGCACCCCCTCTCTCAGTCTCAATGATTCGTTGACGTCTTAAGCCCGATAACCACTCAACAAAATAGTAAGCTGATCCATCTATTTAGACTGGCATCTTAATTGCATTACTCAAGTTAGTTTTTTTTGGCCACTATCACATAGCTGTCATCCTATGGGTTAATGGTTAGGATCAGAAAATGGCAGATTTTTTAAGGAAAATCGATACTGAAACAAAGCTGTCATAAAAAGTTCAACTTTACTCACTAATAATAAATAAAAAAGAAATGGAGCACCTAATGACATCTTGTCAGCTATTCCCGCATGATGAACGTCGATGATCGTTGGTATTGACAATAAGGCAGCAAAAATAATGAAGCCGATCAAAACTGAGCCGCCAATTAACAAAGCGGAGCTTTAAAGAAAAAATGTCACCCCTGAACGTAGCTACGATATGGCCGGTTATGATGTATCGAATGGAATCACCCTTTTCTCTTCAATACCATGAGTTACTGTGTAAAAAAGCCCCTCCCACGTTTTTATCAGCCAATGCAAAAAATAGCCCTGTATCCATTTCCATAATGCTATACGGACTCCTTTTGAGCGGGTTCTTAAAGCTTCCTGAAACTGGGGACAGCACAGTTCCTGTATTTGATCTACGAGAAAAGCAAGCATCGTCAGATAGGCCAGATTTGTGGCTAAGTGCTTCTCACCGTGACCGTAGTTATGTTCGAGATCGTAGCCTTGATTTTTCAGGGTGTTAAACGTCTGGTTCTCAATATGCCATCGGCAGCGCCCTCCTTTCATGACGGGTTCTATGGTTTCTTCGTTAAGCGGAATATCAGTCACCCAGCACCAGATATGCTGTTTACCTTTTTTATCGGTTTCGACAAAATCAAGCACATTAACCTGTTCTGCATATTTTGCCTTGTTCAGCCTGACGTCATTGGCATAGCGAAACCACCACTTAATTCCAGTCTCTTCATTAACTTTTTCAGCACGGTGAACTTTTCCTTCTTTATCCAGCTCATCCATCGCTTCAACCAGCGAGGCATGGTTGCCATCTTTCGCGACAATGATGTAATGCCAGCCATAACTCTTAATCAGTTGGACAGTGGGGTTGTCAGCATAAAGACTGTCCAGAAGAATAACGAACTTTAGACGTGGGTGATGCTCTCGTATGGTGGCAAACAACCGTTTAATGGCATTTTTTTCACAGTCATTTTTGGTCGAACCGTCCTGGCAAACTATGGCTTCCGGTGCCAATGGCAAGACTGTTTTTTGATCCGGGTGAGCAATGCATGCTGCCATTAACTGGTGGTAGTGAGCTTCGTTGGCCTTTCCCTTATTTTTAGTACAGCACTCCTGACAAGGTTTTTTATTATTGCAGGAGTAAAATAGCCCAGTTCCATCGATCGGGAGCAAGTAGTGATTTTTCAAGTTCCCGCAGTGAAATTCGAATGCCTTCAGTAATCCGCCCCTTTGGACGTTAGACAGCAATGTCTTAAAAGGCTTTTTGAACTCTACGGGATCTATTGGATCCAGGATTTCCCGCATACTGGTATCACAGGGAGCACGTTTTTTTATCTGATACAGGTGCTCAAGGTTATGCCTTACTTCTTGCTCTGTTTTATCACGCTCAAACGAGAGGAGCGATGGGTACTTGAGATGCATCATGGCAAAAGCGGACATGGAGGCATCATGTATTGTTATTTTTCTGGAATCCTTGTTTGGTCGGACATCTGGAATTTGCTCATAACTTTCAGAAATCGTAGTAATTAAACTGTTTGCACAAAGATGCTTACGACTTTTTTGGAATGGATAAGCCATGAGAGACAGCCATTGATAAAGTATCCCTATCAAAAGTAGACGTTATTTTGTGCGAAATCACTCCATTTGGAATTTACTGTAAGCCTTGCTGTTGCAGTGATTTAATTGATGTCACGGGAATAGCTGACATCTTGTCATATTGTATTTTTACCTGGATTATTTGCCCGGGGTTGGATCTGGAATACTGTTGCCCAGGAATTTAGAAAACAGGGGCACACTGTTACAGTGCTTGAACCATCAATTCCCGAGATATTTGGCGGAGGACTCTCTAGCGCCCAAGTTATAAGTAGTGTATAGATTGCTTTCGAATAATTTAACCATCCAGTCGGACAGTATTAGAAAATGAGATCATATACTCCTCTCCAAATGAAAAAAGCACCCGTTCAACTTCTTTTTCAAATTCCGCAAAGCTCTTGATTGACAAGAGGTTGAGCCATTCATACTTTATTTTCCTCCACAGGATTTCAATCAGGTTGAGCTCAGGTGAATATGTTGGCAGAAAGCAGACCAGCAATTTCTTTTCAATCATCCAGTCATCAATTCTGGCACAAAACTTTTTGCTGGTGTGAATGCTGGCATTATCCACCATAACTACCGTGTAACGATCATTTGAGCTGTATTTTTCATCTGCCATTTTCTCTGCAAAGTCATCAAAGGCCGCAATCACCGTATCGCTATTCACTGAACCCACAACAGGATAATGAAATAGCTCACAGCTTCGGTTCATAAACCCCAGTACGTTGATGCGTTTACTTTTGACTGATGGTATTCTGAGCTGCTTTCCTTTTTCCTGCCAACCGTATGGCACACAAGGTTCCTGGGTAAAGCCGGACTCATCAAAATAAAATAAATTGATTAACCCTTTGCTCTCGGCTTCCTGGGCATCTTTCAGAGCAGTTTTACAGTCATGGAATTGCTCTTCGTCCCGTTTATGTTTGCATGATTTACGGAGTCTTTTGTAAACCAGCCCTGCTTTTTTACAATGTTTGCCAGAGTAATTTTTGATGAAGATTTACCGGTTTCATCCTCGATCTTGGATTTGACATACGATAAGCGACGAGGCTCTTCAGCCACTAATTCTTTTATGCGTTGCACTTCGGATTCGTCATATATGCACGGCCTACCGCCACCATGCCCCTTGTACAAGGCACGAATACCATATTCTTCCCAATCATCAATCCACTGAGAAGCAGTTTGATATCTAATTTCAAGTATTTCGGCAATTTGCTCAAGGGTAAAGCCACGATTGCTCAATAAAAGGCTATGGGCTCTTTCCCTTATACATCTCAGAGGTCCGTAGTGTTTGGCGAATTTCAAAGTTAATAAAACAGCTTCATCAGTGATTGTAGTGACGTACTTCATAGGGAGAGGGATTTAAAGACCAGTACTCTCTTTATAATAGAGTAAATGTATCATTCAATAGCTATCTGATCGTTAGATCAAGAAGTAGATTTCTCGTACTGGCCGAACATCCAGTTTATTTGAAACCAAACTATGACCTACTTACTACAGGACTGCCTCTATCGAAAATCCGGTATCAGACCTGTGGTGTTAGTCGGTAACTCCATGAGCGGCCTGATTGCTCTTGATTTTGCCAGTAACTTCCCAGAAGCCGTTGATGGTTTGATTATGAGTGGTTCACCAGGACTTGTTGAATTAAACGCCGGTGTTTCACTCAATAGTTTAAGAAAGGGATCAATGGAAACCGCTCAAAGTCTTGGCAACAGGGTCTTTTATGATATAGAGAAAGTTCCCCCAAGAGGCATTGAAGATATCCAGAAAATCTGCTCTCAGCCTGAAAATATGAAAGCGATGATCAAATGGCTCAATATCAGCAGAAAGTATGATATTGAATCAGCTGCTGCACAACTGGAATGCCCTGTTCAACTTATTTGGGGGGATCATGATCTGATTACCCCAGGGAAGGAATGGTCCGAATTTGCAGAAAAAAATAGCGGAATAACCTATAACGAAGTAGCTTTCTGTGGACATAGCCCCATGCTGGAAAGGCCTTTTGAGTTTATAGAACTTATGTCGTTTTATATAAATTCCATACAACAACCACTAATCCAAACAGCCTAGGATTCTATTCTGGAATAGTACCAGTAGCGAAAGTCTCAGAATAAGGAAGCAATAATGAAAATTATAAAAATAATCGCCACTTGTCTTACAGTAGCTACAACGTCACTCACTTTTGCTATGGGTGGAACCTATGTACGGGACAAAACTTTAAGTAAAATCTGAAAATCAATCTGATCACTTTTTGAACATCCATTCTTCAAAACTCTTCGGAGCATATCCAACCCCAGTCGGAACAGGCTTTTGGCTGGTCGCCAGTGCTTATTGAGAGGCAGCCCTTCCGCTTCCCCGTATTTCCAATGCCCTGCTATCAGACACCAGGCAAATGCCAGTGCAAGAACCCCCATCAGCTTATCCATACGGTCAAGCTCAGTCATATGAGTCGATTCAAGGTCAAATCCCCTGCTTTTAAGGCAGCCAAACAGAGTCTCAATAGACCAGCGCTTATAATAGTCTTCGATCATAGTTTCAGGTTTCTTCGTTGCCACTACAATCAAAAGACCTTTTATCGTGCGTCTGGCAGCGATATATAAACAGACACCAGATACTTTACGCTTGGTGAACCAAGTTTCTGTCTGATTGAGTTTTACATTCCTGAATAGTTGTTTGGCATTAATGTCTTTACCACAGCTACCAAGAACAGGAGTGTCTTCCTTTATTCGAAGCCGACAGATAATGCCTTGCTCATCCAGCCACTTAAACCAATCACGGCCAACAAACTCCCGGTCGGCGAGCAGTTCATCAATCTTGTCTGCCGGGATCAACGCCAGCACTCTCTTCATGATGGCTATGCGCTCGGCGGTATTAGAGTTGCCGCCTGACTTATCCAGACATACCCAGGCGATAGGAATGGCAGCACCCTGCCAGGCAATTGAAACCACCAGATAGTTGACGTGATGAGAGCCAAATTTCCAGTTAGTTCTATCCATGCAGAGTGTGTAGGTGGTGAGACTCAGCCAATGTAAAATCAACCGTCCGAGCTGCTCATAGCAATATGTGTAGCCTGAAAAAAATCGTTTTATGCGCCGATAGCTGGAGTCTTCCAGCGCTTTGCTCTGGAACTCTTCTGCCACACGGCAAAGGTTGCAGGAGCGTGCCCTTATGAGAGCAAGTATGAACTGGGCAAGAAATATAATCCGGGCTTGATGCCAGGGGAGATGAGCTTTAAGCTCTTGGGCTAATGAGCTGACGTCTTCCATGTACGACTACGGTAACTGTACGGAGGTTAGAGACCATACAGGTTACTCTACATGGGCGTCAGCTCATACCCCTTGGTTTTTCTAGCTTTCCTGATTTTTGTCCCGTACACAGGGGTGGAACCCCATCTGCGGTCTGTTATGTCAATGGAAAACTAGTCTCTACCAACATGCCTGTCAGTCACTGCCAGTATCAACTGAAGGGAGATCCCAGTATGGATATATCAACTGAGAAAGCAAAGAAGAAAAAAGAAGAAATTAATAAGTAAAAAAAAGACTGCACATATGTGCAGTCTAATGCGTCTTCTGCGGTAACATCAGGTACAGAAAATTCGGTCTTACTTCAAGTGTTTGTCTGCTTCACGGAAGAAGAGTGCCATATCATTCCAGGGTGTAGACTTCCTGAGGATACGCTTGCAGTTTAGTACAGTCTCAAAATTACGGGACTGCTTCTTCAGTTCTATCCAATTATTGATTGAAGAATTTTTCATTACCTGCTCCTCAAAGCGTCCTGAAGAATCAGGGGTATCTAAAGAATAAAATCAGTATATGGTGACTATTGACCAGTGAATAATCAATAAAATTTTGGCATCCCATCAACCCTGCTTATGACTTCTGGCAATTGATGCAGTATTAATGCTCACATGTACTTTTGTCCATTCTGGAATAAAGTAAACTTTCTTCCCGGATATCACAGTACTCCCCTTCTCTTTGTGCTGGATATAACACATAGCCTGCATGCCTGACCATACACCAGACAAACAGAGTACTAGACTGGGGGAGTTATACAGCAAACCTGCACAAGCGAAATTTAACGGAGTACGCCCCATGCATATCACTTTGCGCCAGCTTGAAATATTCAGAGCTGTCGCCCAGAGTGGTCGGGTTACAGCTGCCGCTGAAGCCCTTCATATTTCCCAGCCTGCTGCCAGCATGGCGCTATCGGAACTGGAGAAGCACTTGGGTCCACTTTTTGATCGGCACCAGGGGGCGTGTTTAAGTCTAAATGATTCTGGTCGTGCTTTACTATCAAAAGCCTGTGAAATGATGGATCGTGCCCTTGAGATTGAGCAGCAATTTTCACGGGATGCCTGCTACCAGGAAGGCTCATTAATCATTAACTCCAGCTCAACCGTTGGCAATAACCTGATGCCCGCCATCATTGGTGAATTTACTGATATTAACCCGGGAATAAGTGTAGACCTGAAAGTAGACAACACTCGTCAGATAGAACAGCGATTACTAGGCTTTGAAATTGATATGGCTGTGGTTGAAGGTATTTGTCTACACCCTGATATTGAAGTGAAAACATGGCGGAGTGATGAACTGGTTATCGTTTGCCATCCATCACACCCTCTTGCGAATAAAGATGATGTCAGCCTGAACGAACTGGCAGATGATCCCTGGTTGTTGAGAGAGTCTGGATCAGGTACCCGGGAAGTATTCGATGAAGTTATCGCTACCCGGTTAGGTGAACCCAAAGTGAAAATGGTATTAAACCGCGCCGAAGCCATCAAACAGGCTGCTGCTGATGGCCAGGGCATCGCCTGTCTTTCCCGTCTGGCCGTATGGCGAGCTTTGCGCAAAAATGACCTGGCCACTATCAACGTGAAAGACCTGGCTCTAAAACGACACTTCTATCTAATTATGCATAAACATAAATACCGTAGTGGTGTAATAAAAAAATTCTCGGAATTTATCTTAAGTTATAAAAACCATAGATAACTGGTATTAGTGAATGGCCTCTGCTGTATAATCGGGGGTCGTTATATTTATTAACTTCTGCGATACCTTATGCTGCGGCAATTGGTAATTCCAAGGGATATTGGTAATAAAGTTCCTATTAAGTCAACAACCATGGGTGTTTAGTTATTTTCACCAGTAAAATTAGGTGATTAACACCTCAACAACCGGTTGATTTATAGGTATTACTACTAATATACTGACGCGCACCAGGGAGTCGAAATAAAGTTAATAAATAGCTCTTTGTGTGTTTCTTTATTGAACGATTGTATTGTTGACTCTTTTACGTACAATCGCGACTCCCTCGTATATGATTCCAGGTTTTTACATACGGCCAGCAATGGATGTGTGTAAGAGTTACAGTAGCCTTGTACATTTCAGGGTCTAGCTGATTTAGCAGGACTGGGTCAGCACCAGACCTGCTTGACTGGTGTAATCGTACAAGAGCAGAATGGTTGGCAACGATAAACAGCGAACATATGTCCGAAGTTAAATTCTGGCAATTCAGCAAGAAGTACCTGCAGCAACAGGCCGGATTCTATGAAAGTAGAGGGCAACACCCTCACCTTCGCAAACCGGCTATGCACAGAGTGTCAGTTGCACAGTTTGTCTTAACACTACTTCTGTCTCTGATACTTTTACCTGTTAGTATCAATACTGCTGTGTCCGCCTTTATGGGGGGGCTTTGCTGTAGCATTCCGAATGCCTTTCTGATCTGGAGGGCATTTCGTTACAGGGGTGCCAGTGCTGCGAAGCAAATCGCAAGCTCTTTTTACCAGGGAGAAGCTGGCAAGTTTGTTTTAACCATCATCGCATTCGTGTTGGTTTTCACACTGGTAAAGCCGATTGAGCCACTAGCACTCTTTGGTGCTTTTGCAGTGGTTCAATCGATTAACTGGTTAACGCCTTTGCTGATAAAAAACTGATGGTGTACAGGAAAAGCCATGGCAAGCGAAAATCTGACTGCATCTGAATATATCGTGCATCACTTGCAGAACCTGACGTTCGGCAAGCTGCCTGCAGGATTCGAGAGATACGATGGTTCAGTGCTAACTGACCCGATTTGGACTATAGCCCATGGCAGTGCGGAAGCTAAAGCCATGGGATTCTGGGCCTTCCACCTGGATAGCCTGTTCTGGTCGGTATTTCTCGGACTGGTGTTTATTGTTTTGTTCCGTTCGGTAGCCAAAAAGGCAACCAGTGGTGTTCCCGGTGGCTTGCAAAATGCCATCGAGAGTGTCGTGGAATTCGTTGACGGCAGCGTCAAGGATACATTCCATGGTAAGAATCCACTGATAGCCCCTCTGGCTCTGACTATTTTTGTGTGGGTGTTCTTTATGAACCTTATGGATCTGGTTCCAGTTGACTGGATTCCAGGCCTTGCAGGTGCCGCAGGGATCCCCCACATGAAAATAGTTCCGAGTACCGATCCGAACATAACACTGGGCATGTCTCTTACTGTGTTCGCGTTAATTATATTTTACTCGATCAAGGTAAAAGGCATTGGTGGATTTATCGGAGAGTTAACACTGCATCCATTTAACAGCCCTAACAAGGCTGTGCAGGCTCTGTTGATCCCCGTAAACTTCCTGCTGGAATCCGTTACCCTGCTGGCCAAGCCAATTTCTTTGGCCTTGCGTTTGTTTGGTAACCTCTATGCGGGTGAGCTGATCTTCATCCTTATAGCCATGGTAGGGTATTTCCAATTACCTCTGCACTTTGGCTGGGCGGTGTTCCATATTCTGGTTATTACTTTGCAGGCATTCATTTTTATGATGCTGACCATTGTATACCTGAGTCTGGCCCATGAAGATCACTAGGGACCATGAAGTTGTAGGGCTTATACCTGAAAATATAAGTCCTGCGTTTCCCTGGAGTTCATTCCAGGCCCTTATTATATGACCATAGTTGTTTACAACTTTTTCTGATTTATCACACAAGACGACATACTCGGGAGAGGAAATATGGATTTGGTAGTTGGTCTGACCGCTGTTGCAGTTGCTCTGCTAATTGGTTTTGGTGCCCTGGGTACTGCGATCGGCTTTGGACTGCTGGGTGGTAAATTCCTGGAAGGTGCTGCTCGCCAGCCAGAAATGGTACCTATGCTACAGGTTAAGATGTTCATCGTCGCAGGTCTGCTGGATGCCGTAACCATGATCGGTGTAGGTATTGCACTGTTCTTCACCTTCGCCAACCCATTCCTGGATCTGGTGAAGTAAGGCCGAAGTTAATGAGTAGCCGTGAGCTACGAGCATTGGGAGCTCTTTCGCTCGTAGCCCTAAGCTCGGAGCTTTTGAAACCATTAGCTCGTGTAACCATTAACTGAAGCGAGAGGTGTTGGCGTGAATATTAATGCAACCCTGATCGGTCAGAGCATCGCATTTGCCGTCTTCGTGTGGTTCTGCATGAAGTACGTGTGGCCACCGCTGATGCAGGCTCTGAGCGATCGACAAAAGAAAATTGCCGATGGCCTGGCTGCCGCTGAAAAAGCACAAAAGGATCTTGATCTGGCTCGGGAAAAAGCCAGTGCTCAGCTGCGTGAAGCCCGGGCTCAGGCTCAGGAAATTATTGACCAGGCTAACAAGCGTGCCACCCAAATCATTGACGAGTCTAAAGAACAGGCCCGTGAAGAGGGCGCTCGCCTGAAAGTCGCAGCTGAAGCAGAAATCGAACAGGAAGCCAATCGCGCCCGTGAAGCCCTGCGCTCCCAGGTGGCAGCCCTTGCTGTTGCCGGTGCCGAGAGGATACTTGGCGAACAGCTCAACGAAGCTGCCAACAGCCGACTGGTCGACGACCTGGCCGCTCAGCTGTAAAGGAGTGTTTCCATGGAATTGACCACCTGTGCCCGTCCCTATGCGCGGGCTGCATTTGAACATGCAAAGCAAGCAGGTCAACTCTCTGAGTGGGCTGGCATGCTTTTATTGTGTGCTGATGTTGCCCGCCAAGACAGTGTTGACCTGTTATTAACCAAACCATCGTTAACGGGTGAACAGCAGGCAAATGCTTTTCTTGCCATCTGTGAGGGAAGCCTGAGCAGTGACGTGGAAAATTTTATCCGTGTTCTTTCAGAGAACCGGCGAATTCCACTTCTGCCAGAAATTCACTCACTGTTTGAGCAATTAAAAGCAGAGGAAGAGCGCTCCCAGGATGTGAGTGTCACCTCAGCCTTTCCGTTGTCTGAAGATCAGCTGAGTATTTTGGCGAAAAAAGTAGAAACTCGCCTGGGACGCAGTGTCAAACTAAATACCCAGGTAGACAAAGATCTGATCGGCGGTGTCATTATCAAGGCGGGTGACCTGGTCATAGATGGTAGCCTCCGGGCCCGGCTGACAAAGCTGGCCGATGCGATGATTTCCTGAGTACAAACAGCCATGCGCCAAGAAAATACGGAGCGTGTACCAACAACAATGACATCTGTATTTTCAAGGTAAACTGGGCAGGTAAGCTATGCAGCAACTGAATCCTTCCGAGATCAGCGACATCATCAAGACTCGTATTGAGCAACTTGATATGTCCAGTGAAGCCCAAAATGAGGGCACCATCGTCAGTGTTACTGACGGTATTGTTCGTATACATGGCCTGGCAGATGTCATGTATGGGGAAATGATTAAATTCCCTGGCGGTGTATACGGTATGGCACTGAACCTGGAGCAAGACTCCGTTGGTGCTGTAGTATTAGGCGACTACGGTCATCTTGCAGAAGGCCAGACCGTACAATGTACTGGCCGAATTCTGGAAGTACCGGTTGGCCCTGAACTTCTGGGCCGCGTCGTGGACCCATTGGGCAACCCTATTGATGGAAAAGGCCCAATCGAGAGCGCTGAAACCTCTCCTATTGAAAAAGTAGCGCCGGGAGTAATTGCCCGTCAGTCCGTAGATGAACCGGTTCAAACCGGTTATAAGTCTGTGGACTCCATGGTTCCTATCGGTCGTGGCCAGCGAGAGCTGATCATCGGCGACCGTCAGACCGGTAAGAGTGCGCTAGCTATTGATGCCATCATCAACCAGAAAAGCTCTGGTATTAAGTGTATCTATGTTGCCATTGGACAAAAGCAGTCGTCTATTGCGGGCGTTGTTCGCAAGCTTGAAGAACATGGCGCCATGGATCACACCATTGTAGTAGCAGCCGGTGCCGCAGATCCTGCCGCTATGCAATATCTGGCTCCTTTTGCCGGTTGTTCCATGGGAGAGTACTTCCGTGACCGTGGCGAAGATGCGCTTATCATTTATGATGACCTGACCAAGCAGGCATGGGCTTATCGTCAGATTTCCCTGTTGCTGCGTCGTCCACCCGGTCGTGAAGCCTATCCTGGCGATGTCTTCTATTTGCACTCCCGTCTGCTTGAACGTGCTGCCCGTGTTAATGCGGATCATGTGGAAAAGCTGACCAATGGTGCGGTAAAAGGCCAGACAGGCTCATTAACAGCACTGCCGATCATCGAAACCCAGGCGGGTGACGTATCTGCATTCGTACCCACCAACGTAATCTCCATTACCGATGGTCAGATATTCCTGGAAACAGACCTGTTTAATGCGGGTATCCGCCCGGCAATGAACGCCGGTATTTCTGTATCCCGGGTAGGTGGTGCAGCGCAGACCAAGATCATCAAGAAGCTCGGTGGGGGTATTCGTCTCGCCCTGGCTCAGTACCGTGAACTCCAGGCATTTGCCCAGTTTGCGTCAGACCTTGATGAGGCCACTCGTAAACAGCTTGAGCATGGTGTTCGGGTAACCGAGCTGATGAAGCAGAAACAGTACGCACCTCTCTCTGTAGCAGAAATGGGCGTGGTGATTTATGCGGCTGAAAAAGGGTATCTGGAAGATGTGGAGCTGAAGAAGATTGGTGACTTTGAGGCTGCCCTGCTGAGTTTTGCCAATGCCGAGTATTCTGAGCTGATGGCCCAGATTAATAATACCGGTGATTACAATGGCGAAATTGAGGCGAGCCTTAAAGAGCTTATCGAGAAGTTCAAAGCCACCCAGAGCTGGTAAGAAGCAACAAGTCATTCAGCTGCAGGTTTTATTGCTTGCAGCCTGAAGCTTGCAGCTGAGGATTACACTATGGCAGGCGCAAAAGAAATCAGGACGCAGATTGCGTCCATTAAAAGTACTCAAAAAATCACCAATGCCATGGAAATGGTAGCGGCCAGTAAAATGCGCAAAGCCCAGGATCGGATGCAAACCAGCCGACCCTACGCAGAGCGTATTCGCCAGGTAGTTGGTCATGTTGCCCATGCCAACGCTGAGTACAAACACACCTTTATGACTGAACGGGACGTCAAACGGGTCGGTTTTATTGTTGTTGCTACCGACCGGGGGCTTTGTGGTGGTTTGAATATCAATCTGTTCAAACAAACCATTGAAAGCATGTCGGCCTGGCGGAATAAGGGTGCTGAAATCGATCTTTGCCTGATTGGCAGCAAGGCTGTTTCTTTTTTCCGCAATTACGGTGGAAATGTGGTTGCAGCCATGACCCAAATTGGTGATACCCCAAATATTGCCGACCTGATCGGTGGGGTAAAAGTCATGCTGGACAGCTATGAAAAGGGACGAATTGATCGTCTGTTTGTGGTTCACAACGAATTTATCAATACCATGACCCAGAAGCCGCTGGTACAGCAACTTCTGCCACTGGTACCTGATGAAGATGAATCACTGAATAAGCCCTGGGACTATATTTACGAACCCGATGCCAAACAGCTATTGGATGGTCTGTTGGTCCGTTATATCGAGTCACAGGTGTTTCAGGCAGTGGTAGAAAACAACGCCTGTGAACAGGCGGCAAGAATGGTTGCCATGAAGAGTGCAACCGATAACGCCGGCAACCTGATTGATGATTTGCAGCTGGTCTACAACAAGGCCCGTCAGGCTGCTATTACCCAGGAACTTTCTGAAATCGTCGGTGGCGCAGCAGCTGTATAAGCCTGCTATGGAAAAAAACAGACCATCCTGAATTGTAACAATGGATTCCGGAGGTTGTTTGAAAGCCACAAAAAACAAGGGTGAGGAAAAGGCAAGGCTATGAGTAGCGGTCGTATCGTCCAAATTATCGGCGCTGTCATCGACGTCGAATTTCCCCGGGACAATGTCCCTAAAGTCTATGACGCGTTAAGCGTTGAAGATAAGGACCTGGTACTCGAAGTCCAGCAACAGCTGGGTGATGGTATCGTCCGTTCTATTGCCATGGGCTCTACTGAAGGTGTCGCCCGTGGTCTTAAGACCATCAATACCGGCAAACCCATTCAGGTTCCAGTAGGTACTAAAACCCTGGGCCGGATTATGGATGTACTGGGTCAGCCCATTGATGAAAAAGGCCCTATCGGTGAGGAAGAGCGCGCCTCTATCCATCGTAAGCCACCCAGCTATGCGGAACAGTCAGCCAGTAACGAACTGCTGGAAACCGGCATCAAAGTTATCGACCTGGTGGCTCCCTTCGCCAAGGGAGGTAAGGTAGGTCTGTTCGGTGGTGCCGGTGTAGGTAAAACCGTAAACATGATGGAGTTGATCCGGAATATTGCCATTGAGCACTCCGGTTTCTCTGTTTTCGCCGGGGTGGGTGAACGTACCCGTGAAGGGAACGACTTCTACCACGAGATGCAGGACTCCAACGTACTGGATAAGGTATCCCTGGTTTACGGTCAGATGAATGAACCACCAGGAAACCGTCTGCGTGTAGCACTGACGGGCCTGACCATGGCGGAAAAATTCCGTGATGAAGGTCGTGACGTACTGTTGTTTATCGACAACATCTACCGTTATACCCTGGCGGGAACAGAAGTATCTGCACTATTGGGTCGTATGCCATCAGCGGTAGGTTATCAGCCAACACTGGCAGAGGAGATGGGGGTACTGCAGGAACGGATTACTTCCACCAAGAAGGGCTCCATCACATCCATTCAGGCCGTATATGTACCTGCGGATGACTTGACTGACCCCTCTCCTGCAACTACCTTCTCACACCTGGATGCTACTGTCGTATTGAGCCGTGATATCGCTGCCAAGGGTATCTATCCTGCGGTTGACCCTCTGGACTCCACCTCCCGCCAGCTGGACCCATTGGTGATTGGTCAGGAACACTACGAAGTGGCTCGTGGTGTTCAGACAGTGTTACAGCGTTATAAAGAGCTGAAGGATATCATTGCTATTCTTGGTATGGACGAGCTGTCTGAAGAAGACAAGCAGACAGTATCCCGTGCCCGTAAGATTGAGCGATTCCTGTCCCAGGCATTCTTTGTTGCGGAAGTCTTTACCGGTTCCCCAGGTAAGTATGTCCCACTTAAAGATACCATTCGTGGCTTTAAGGGCATTCTGGAAGGTGAATACGATAACCTTCCTGAACAGGCTTTCTATATGGTTGGCTCCATTGATGAAGCAGTAGAAAAAGCCAAAACCCTTTAACCATCTGACCTTCCTACTTACGACAGTGTACTGCTGGTTTACAGTGTTAACCACTTGCCAGCAGAGCACGTTGATAGGAAGCCAGAAGGAGTAAACGAGACTATGGCAATGACAGTACATTGTGACATTGTCAGCGCCGAGAAGGAGATCTTCTCAGGGCTGGTAGAAATGGTAATCGCCACCGGCACTTTAGGGGATCTGGGTGTTGCTCCTGGTCATGCCCCATTACTCACAGAGCTCAGACCTGGCCCCATTCGTCTGACCACTCAGGGTGGTGCTGAAGAGGTGTTTTACATCTCAGGTGGTTTTTTGGAAATTCAGCCTAGCCAGATCAAGGTACTTGCGGATACAGCGCTTCGTGCTGATGATATGGATGAAGCGGCAGCACAGGAAGCCAAGCGTCAAGCTGAGCAGCAGCTATCCAATCAGAGCGGTGAATTTGATTATTCCCGTGCAGCGACCCAGCTGGCTGAAGCCGCTGCCCAGCTCAGAACCTTGCAGGCTATTCGTAAAAAACTGGGCAAATAACACTATGAAAATAAAAACGCGCTTTCGCGCGTTTTTATTTTTAATACTGAAGTTAACTTCAGTCTATCACGCGACCATCGACTTCTTTTTTAAATGAATAAGCAATAATGATACTGCCGCTGGCGTCATCCCCTGAATTCTGGATGCCCGACCCAACGTTTCCGGTTTATGCTCCAACAGCTTCTGCCGTATCTCATTGGATAACCCCTTGATCTTTTTAAAATCCAGGTCCTCAGGAATACGGGTATTTTCATACCGTCTTAGTCGTTCAATTTCATCTGTCTGCCGATCAATATATCCCTGATACTTTGTCTGGATCTCCACCTGCTCAGTAACCTGCGGATTAGTCTCAGGCTCTCCGGAAAGCCCGGCAATATCGGAATACTTCATTTCAGGCCGCCGGAGCAATTCAAGCAAACTATACTCCCGGCTAATAGGGTTCGTCAGTTTTGCTTCTATTTTTCTGGTGGCCTCAGAGTTCGGCTGAATATAGGTTGAACGCAGGCGTGCCGCTTCTTTTTCAATACGTTCTTTTTTATCACAGAAAGCCGCCCAACGTTTATCGCCTACCAGCCCCAGCTCCCGACCTTTTTCGGTGAGACGAAGATCCGCATTGTCTTCCCTGAGAATCAACCGGTATTCTGCCCGGCTGGTAAACATCCGGTAGGGTTCACTGGTTCCATTGGTAATCAGGTCATCCACCAGTACACCGATGTAAGCCTCATCCCGTCGTGGGCACCAGCTCTCTTTATCCTGGGCACGTAAAGCCGCATTAAGGCCCGCCAACAGTCCCTGAGCTGCCGCTTCTTCATAACCGGTGGTGCCATTGATTTGCCCGGCAAAGAACAAACCGCCAATCGCTTTAGTTTCCAGTGAGTAGTGCAAATCCCTGGGATCAAAGTAGTCATACTCTATGGCATAACCCGGACGGGTAATATGGGCATTCTCCAGCCCCCGGATAGATCGGACCAGATTAATTTGTACATCAAAGGGAAGACTGGTGGAAATGCCATTAGGATAAAGCTCATGAGTGCTTAGCCCTTCCGGCTCCAGAAATATCTGATGGGAAGCCTTGTCAGCAAACCGTGTGATTTTATCCTCAATGGATGGACAATAGCGTGGCCCAACCCCTTCAATCACGCCAGTAAACATGGGAGAGCGGTTCAGACCGCCTCTGATAAGCTCATGGGTGGATTCATTGGTATGGGTAATATGGCAGCATACCTGTTCAGGATGATCCGTCACAGAGCCCATATAGGACATCACTGGGATCGGTGTATCCCCGGGCTGTAATTCCATTACGGAAAAATCCACAGAGCGGGCATCAATTCGTGGTGGCGTACCTGTCTTAAGACGTTCTACCCGGAGAGGAAGGGATCTTAGTCGCTCAGCCAGGGCAATGGAAGGGGGATCACCGACACGGCCGCCGCTGTGATTATCCAGTCCTATATGTATTTTGCCTCCCAGGAAAGTACCTGCGGTTAATACTACATTAGGGGCAAGAAACCTGACCCCCATATTAGTCACCACACCACGAACCTGGTTATGGACAGAACCTTCCCCCAGAATCAGATCATCCGCTGACTGCTGAAATATCCACAGATTCTCCTGGTTTTCCAGGATAGTACGGATAGCCGCTTTATACAGAGACCGATCCGCCTGAGCCCTGGTTGCCCTGACAGCCGGTCCCTTTCTGGCATTCAGTACCCGAAACTGAATTCCCCCTTTGTCAGTAGCCAGAGCCATGGCTCCACCCAGTGCATCCACCTCTTTAACCAGATGACTCTTGCCGATCCCCCCGATGGCAGGGTTACAGGACATCATCCCCAGAGTTTCAATATTATGGGTTAGTAACAGGGTTTTAACCCCCATACGAGCTGATGCAAGAGCCGCCTCTGTTCCAGCATGCCCTCCCCCAATCACAATGACATCAAACCGGGTCGGAAAATCCACTGCCAAATCAATCACCTGACGCGCTGTAAAAAAGGCAGAAGTATAACACTCCTGTATAAATTAGCAGGCGTCACTATTCACAAATTCATGGTTACAAGTCGTTCTGATCTGGGTAATCGCCGAAATAGTCATTTGTCAGAAATAAAATATATATTTCTCTTTTAAGTATGTAGTATTGTTTTTGTTATTGATATTAAAGACCGCCTTTTCTGTGGATAACTGATTTATTCACAACTAAATCAGCAAATTATCGAAAGGATAATGGTGTTTGCTGTTTACGTATAAGCATTGATTTTTCTGTGTCTGACTTGTGGAAAAATCACGAGATATCCACACAAAAATTTATTATCATTTTATCCACAAAGTTCCCGTAGGTTTTTATACATGCTTTTCCACACAATCAAAAATGATGCATTTATATAATTATTTAATATTAATCAAGCTATTAGATTAGAATAGGAATAAATGGCTTTTAATGTTATCCACAGCACTTTTCTTAAAGAAAGTTAAAATTCAATGGAATATTAAAAATCTATAAATAATTACTCTTATTTATATAAATACGCTTTCTTAAATCCTGAATTTTCCGGATGGGTGAAAGTCTCAAATTGACCGAGCTTCTTCAGCTTGCCAACCGGGGAAAGTAGTAGGCAGCTATTTTTTCAATGCTTAAACAGAAGGCAGCCAATCACAGGTATGATGTTGATAGCACACAACACCTTGCCAGTGAGAGGCCGCCCCATGGAAGTATGTCAGCTACGGACTGAAGCCGCCACCATTTCTTGTGATGCGATTCAACGGTTAGGCCACCAATTGCAGGCTCTGCGAGAGTCTGGCAATCCTATCAGGCACTTTGAAGAGTTTGAGCAGACCGTTAATGCTCTCTTTAATCAAGCTCAGCAAGATTTTTTAGCAGAGGCGCTGGCTGAGCTTGATATTGATACCCCAGCTATTGAGGTCAGCGGGATCACTTATAAGCAGGTGTTGCGCAGTTATAAAACCTACCAGACAGCGGTTGGTTCAGTCCGGGTTATGCGAACACTTTACCGTAACGGCAAAGAGCCGTGTATCGTGCCCATGGAGTTGAAAGCCGGGATCGTGGAAGGCTTCTGGACGCCTCGGGCTGCAAAGCAAGCTGCCTGGGTTGTTGCTCAAATGTCTCCCGGTGAAGCAAAAAGCCTCCTTGATCTCATGGGAGGTATGTCTCCCTCAGAAAGCAGTCTTGCTCGTTTCCCCAGGCAATTTAATACTCAGTGGGAACAGCACCGTGAGCCTTTTGAAGAGATGCTTATTGAGAAACTTAACGTGCCCACCAATGCGGTCACAGTAGCCGCCTCCCTGGATGGCGTTATGCTGCCCATGAAAGATGGCAAACGAGTAGAAAAGCGAGCCAGGAGCGCTTCTGAAGGCAAACGGACTCAAGGGCCAACAGGTTGCAAGGAGGCCAGTTGCGGAACTTTGTCGTTTTACGATCAACAGGGGGAGCGTTTATCAACAGTCCGCATAGGACGAATGCCAGAAACTAAAAAACTCACACTCAAGCAGTCTTTGTCAGCACTATTGCAAGAAGCGTTGCGACAAAAGCCACAGCTGTCACTGGTCAAAGTCGCTGATGGCGCCAAGGACAACTGGTCATACCTTTCCCGGGAACTACCAGCGGGTGTTGAGGTTATTGATTACTACCACGCAGCCGATCACCTGAAGAAAGCATTTGACCAGGCTTATGGAGAAAACAGCATCAAGTCCAAAGAAAAGTTTGTCACTTACCGACACGTCCTCAAAGAGGAACTTGATGGGGTTGAGCGCATTATTAAAGCCCTGGCTTATCAGCATAAAAAGCATCCGCGCCGCTCAAAATTAAAGACCGAGCTGGAGTATTTCAGAAAAAATCGCCAGCGTATGCGCTATGCTGAACACTTGTCGAATAACCTTCCGATCGGCTCTGGTGTGGTAGAGGCAGCCTGTAAAACCTTGGTTACCCAGCGGATGAAGTGCTCAGGTATGCGCTGGAGAAATCCGGGTGGTCAGGGCATATTGACGCTTCGGTCATTAGTTCAGAGCCACTGGTTTGAAAATGGCTGGAAGTTATTTGCTGCAACTTATTGCGAGAAAGTCACCAAGGCTGCTACAAGCAATGTCATACCATTCCCTGAGAAAGGTGGCAGTGTTTAGTTGTGGTCAATATGAGACTTTCACCCTTCCGGATTATACTTGTCTCCTGATTATTGCAAGGAGTTACAATGCAGTGCTGATGGGCAGTGTAAGCACAATAACGTAAACATAGCTAGGCTATGCAACTGGTATGATCGCTCTCCATAGATCAAATAAAACACCATCAACTCAACTGTATTTCATAAATACATCATGCATAGAAAATATCCATTCAATTAAACGTCCCGGTTAAGAGTATTATTATAAATACGTCAATTGTTTAATAAACAGTGTTTATATATTTTTATAAAATAATAAATTATTATTACTATAGTTATATAGCATATTTAATACCGTTAAATTAAACAGTAATTGCCGCTTAACACTAATAAAAACTAAATCGTCGTGCAATTTAGTGCGACCTGTGGATAAAATTAATATTTAAATAATGACTTTAACGATTAGAAAATAAATTCGATAAAAAAAACTGTTGATAACTATGCAAAGGGAAAAATCCCTTTGCATAGTTATCAACAACAACCTATTTTCCTATACAGAACGATGAGAAAATTCTTCCTAATAAATCATCACTACTAAACTCTCCGGTGATTTCCCCCAAGGCCTTTTGGGCATGACGCAAATCTTCAGCCAGAAGTTCCCCTGCTCCCATGCACTCCAGTTGCATCTGGCCATTTTCCAGAATATCCCTTGCCCGGTGTAAAGCATCAAGGTGCCTTCTGCGAGCAGAAAATCCACCTTCCAAAGCACCTTCAAAGCCCATACATTGTTTCAAGTGTTCCTTCAGCCTATCCAAGCCACTCTCTTCAGCCGCGCTTAGCTTAAATACAGGAACCCCGTTCTCCACAACATCTGTGGGCTTCTCTCCCGTTAAATCAATTTTATTACGAATAACTGTAAGCTTTGACCGGGATGGCAAGCGGTCAGCAAAATCAGGCCAAATATCATGGGGGGCTGATGAGTCAGTTAATGTCCCATCTGTTATAAGGAGTACTCGGTCAGCGTCTTTTATTTCTTTAAACGCCCGTTCCACTCCAATTTGCTCAACTTTGTCGTCTGTATCCCGTAGGCCGGCTGTATCTATTATGTGAAGTGGCATTCCATCAATATGAATATGCTCTCTTAGTACGTCGCGTGTTGTTCCGGCAATATCCGTGACAATCGCTGTTTCTCTTCCAGCCAGAGCATTCAGGAGGCTTGATTTACCTGCATTTGGTCGTCCAGCGATAACCACCGTCATTCCTTCTCTGAGAATCGCTCCCTGGCTAGCCTCAGCCACTACAGCATCCAAGCTGGCAATCAGGTTGGATAAATCACTGGTCACCTTGCCATCCGCCAGAAAATCTATCTCTTCCTCAGGAAAGTCGATGGCTGCCTCAACATAAATTCTCAACTGTATAAGGGCTTCTACCAATGTATTGACACGTTTGGAAAATGCCCCCTGTAAGGAACGAAGTGCTGAACGGGCAGCTTGCTCTGATGTGCTATCAATAAGGTCGGCAATGGCTTCTGCCTGGGTTAAATCCATTTTGTCATTAAGAAACGCCCGTTCCGAGAATTCTCCCGGATTTGCCTGTCGCACCCCAAGGGCCAGTATCCTCCTCAGCAGCAAATCCATCACCACGGGGCCGCCATGTCCCTGTAGCTCCAGAACATCTTCTCCAGTAAATGAGTTAGGCCCCGGGAAAAGCAGTGCAATCCCCTCATCCAGGGTTTCCCCTTCATGCCCATGAAAGACACCGTAGTGTGCATAACGAGGCTTCAGAGGCACCCTGAGGACTTCCTCAGCCACTTTTATAGCATCAGGGCCAGATACCCGGATAATACCAACTCCACCCCTTCCCGGAGCAGTAGCCTGAGCAGCAATAGTATCCTTATGAATAGCGGTGAAATCGGTCATGAGCGGATGTTACACAGTATATTTTGAAAATAGCGCCATAGACTACATTATCATTGAGACCTGCGCCATTACTGAAAAGCAGGCAATAAAAAAGCGAGCATTCAGCTCGCTTTTTTATATTGGATCACCGATGGCCTATGCCTTTTTCAGCTCACCACCTGCTTCTATCTTACGGGTAATAAAGTACTGCTGAATAATAGACAGCACGTTATTGGTCACCCAGTACAGAACCAGCCCTGAGGGGAACCACAGGAAGAAGAAAGTAAAGATAACGGGCATCAGCTTCATTACCTTCGCCTGAACAGGATCCGGCGGTGTCGGGTTCAGCAGCTGCTGAGCAAACATGGAGGCACCCATGATCAAAGGCAAGATGAAATAGGGATCCATCTGTGAAAGATCCTGAATCCATCCTAACCAGGGCGCCTGACGCAGTTCAACGGACTCCAGCAATACCCAGTACAGGGAGATAAATACAGGCATTTGCACCAGAATGGGTAAACAACCCCCCATGGGGTTTACCTTTTCCTTCTTGTACAACTCCATCATCGCCTGAGACATCTTCTGGCGATCGTCTCCGTGCTGCTCTTTCAGCGACTGCATCTTTGGTCCCAACTTGCGCATCTTGGCCATGGAACGGAAGCTGGTAGCATTTAGCGGGTAGAAGACACCTTTAACCAGCACGGTCAAAAGAATAATGGACCATCCCCAGTTACCCACAATAGCCTGAATCAGGTGTAGTAACTTGAACAGAGGCTGGGCAAGGAACCATAGAACACCGTAATCTACTGTTAACTGTAAACCGTCAGCTAAAGACTCCAGTTTTTTCTGGAGCTTGGGTCCAGCATAAAGCGTTGCACCCGTTGTCGCTGTTTCTCCCGGAGCAGCTACAAGAGCATCGTCGTAAAAGCCTACAAAATAGTAATTGCCTTCACGGCTTTCATTTGTGAAGTAATTATGGGATGTCTTTTGATCAGGTACCCATGCACTAACAAAGTAATGTTGGAGCATGGCAGCATAGCCCCCGTTGACTCTTTCATCAAATTTCTCTTTTTTGAAATCATCAAAGGGCAATTTATGGTAGGGCTGATCTCCAGAGCGAACGGCTGCACCCAGGTAAGTATTCATGGGAGCATGGGAGTTAGCCTTGCTGGGATCTTGTGAGCCATCACGCTTCAGCTGGGCATAAAACTGATCTCTCCAAACCTGGCCACTATTATTCTTGACCAGATAATCCACTCTGATCTCATAGCTGCCACGCTCAAAGGTGTAGCGTTTGGTAATATCAACATCACCGTCTTTGCGTTGGAGATTAACAACCAGCTGGTTTTGCCCATTGGGCAGCTCATACTGTTGTTTCTCTACGCTGTAGACTGCCCGCTGATTATTGCTATCAGGGCCATCAACCTTAACCAAGGCACTTTGAGCGGTATACACACAGGTTTTATCACCAGAACAGCCTGGCTGATTAACCATCAGCTGGAAAGACTGGGATTTTTCGCCTTCTTTAGGGAGCCACGCCGGATACTCTGGTAGAGAAAGCCCAACAATATCTCCACCGGCCGGATCAATATCCACATCAAAGGTGTCTGTTTTTACCTTGATCAGTTCGGTAGAAGGTTGGGCTATACCATTATCGCTTAGCGGTCCAGTATTAATTGTTGGAATGTCTGATCCGCTATGGGCAGATGTGACAGTCGAAACAACTGTATCACTTGTCGGTCTGACCTGATTATAGTCCTCATTCCACTGTCGTAGTGTGAATACACCAACAATGGCAAGGGCACCTATCAGGAGTGTTCTTTGCAAATCCATGATTTACGGGCCACAGATACGGGTTGATATGTATGATTGTCAGATTGTGTCTGGTGAAGCCCGTCTGGGCGTTCCGGTACTGGATCAAAGCCTCCCGGGTGCCAGGGGTGGCAGCATAATAACCGTTTTACGGTAAGGAAACTGCCCTTCAGCAAACCATGACGATCAAGGGCTTCCAGAGCATAGGCTGAGCAGGTGGGATAAAAGCGACAACGCCCGCCCATCAGCGGACTGATGCAGTAACGATAGAGTTTGATCAGCCCGGTTAACAGGAACCTGGGCACGTTTAAAAGTTTGGCCATAGAGTGCCTGTAATGCCTGAATGTTGTTGTTAACTGCCAGTAAGTTAGGGCCAGATTTGCCAATTTGGCCACTTCCTCAAGTTCAGCTACATGAATAATTCAGTTTTCAGGGTATTATTGGCGCAGAAGGCGCCACCTTCTGCATCAACAGGCTAGTCATATTGGTACTGGAAGAACTTTTAACGGAAGGTCTGCTTAGTGGGAGGCCTTCCAGGCTTCCAGACGCTGACTCAGTTTTAGCCACTGTCTGGCCAGCAATCTGTTCATTTCGCTGTCTTCGAGCTCACCAAAGCCTCTACGAACCAATACAACAACATCAAGATGATCCAGTCTGCTCTGGCTGAGACGAAAGGATTCCCGTATATGTCGTTTGGCACGATTTCGGCTAACAGCATGACGGATATTTTTTTTGGCAACAACAAGACCTAACCTGGGGTTTTCCTGTTTGCCAACTTTTGCAAGTATCAACAGCTGTCTGCACGATACCTTGATATCCGTTCTATCGAAAACCTGTTTGAACTCGGCCGCTGAGCCAAGCCGTTTATCACGGCCAAAAGCAAAACCCACTTTAATCAGCCTAGTAATCAGGCTGTCAGGCGCTTGCGACCTTTAGCACGACGACGCTTGATAACCTGCTGGCCGTTCTTGGTTGCCATGCGTGCGCGGAATCCGTGATCACGCTTGCGCTTCAGGTTGCTTGGCTGAAAAGTTCTCTTCATGACTATTACCGTCTTTTACGTGGTTACAAAAGATAGGCATTCTAAGAAATTGGCAGATTAGCGTCAATTTGCATTTGTCAAGATTGTCCACAGTTAGGGGTAAGACCTTTTATTTTAGTTACAGTCCAGTATTGGTTTTAGTAAAGAATACCCTGTTTAACCCTGTGAATAAGACTAAATGATAAAATCAATCTTTGCTGTAAAAATATTTTGCTTCTGTGTTTTCCATGGACTTGGGTAGGGCAAAATACAATATGTTTTTTTTACTATGGGCATTTGTGAATAAAATAAAAATCTTAGTATATTTGTTTTTTGTTTTGTATATGAAGTTATTATTACTGACCCCTTTATCTGTGGATAACTAGGCTTTTCGCCTGTTGCCCTAAGCCTTGCCCTTGTGTATTAGCTTGTAGAAAAAACGTCACTAACCTGTTGTTCTTTTGGGGATTTTTTGTGTGTAATTCGATACCTTATCCACAGAGGGGGTTTTAACACAGGTTATTAACAGCTAAATACAATGTTTTTCCATAAGATATATACAGGTTTATCCACAACAAGGAAAAAATCTTGAAACACCCATGAAAATTAGCGCTAAGTATTTGTAACTATCTGAATTATATAAGGTATTTTAACTTGTTAAGTGTAATGGGTTAGGGTGTGGATAACTTTATTGAGAAAGGATACAATAAATAGTTTCCCTGCCTATCGAGAAGTCCTTCAGCAGGCAGGCTGACTGACTTCCGCTTCATCCGTATTCAGGAGAAAGCCTGTGCCTCTAGAGCTCTGGCAAAAATGTGTGGACCTTCTTCAGGACGAGCTGTCCTCACAGCAGTTTAATACTTGGATTCGCCCTCTTAAGGTGATGGGGGATGATCATGATCTTTGTCTTTTAGCGCCAAATCGCTTTGTTGCTGACTGGGTAAAGGAAAAATTTCTACCCAGGATCGAGGAGATACTGGAAGATATTTCTGAAGATCATGCTCCAGCTGTCGCCTTGGCGGTTTCAAATAGACGACCAAGATCTCTTAGTAAGCGAACTGCTCCTGTGAACAGAGCTGTTTCTAATAAACCAAAAGCAGAAGTAAAGCCTCTAGAAAAAGCGGCTGTGACTCATGAGTTGGTATCTTCTCTGTCAGTATCCGGTGATACCGCTGGGGAAGCCCCTTCCACCACCGAGAAACCGGTCATTCAAAGGAAAATTAATCCTTTGAAGGAGATTATCGATGGAGACGTTGCTCATGAGACGGTTGAAGAAAGTGAGGCTACTATTCGAGAGGTTGAAGTAGAAGGGTCAATCAAGCATCACAGTTCACTCAATACTCAGTTTACCTTTGAAACATTTGTTGAAGGTAAATCCAACCAACTGGCCCTGGCAGCTGCACGACAGGTGGCTGAAAATCCCGGGGCTGCTTATAACCCATTGTTCCTATATGGCGGTGTAGGACTGGGGAAAACCCACCTTATGCATGCTGTGGGTAACTCTCTGGTTAAACAAAACCGTAACGCCAGAGTTGTTTATTTACATTCTGAGCGCTTTGTTGCTGATATGGTCAAAGCGTTACAGTTAAATGCTATCAATGACTTTAAACGCTATTATCGTTCCGTTGACGCCCTGCTGATTGATGATATTCAGTTTTTCGCCGGTAAAGAGCGTTCCCAGGAAGAGTTTTTCCACACCTTTAATGCGTTGCTTGAAGGGGGTCAGCAAATGATTCTTACCTGCGACCGTTACCCGAAAGAAATCAGTGGTGTTGAGGAGCGTTTGAAATCCCGCTTTGGCTGGGGCCTTACGGTTGCTGTCGAGCCTCCCGAGTTGGAAACCCGCGTTGCTATCTTGATGAAAAAAGCCAGCCAGCAAAAAGTTGAGCTGCCTCATGAAGCGGCCTTTTTTATTGCTCAACGTATTCGTTCCAATGTTCGTGAGCTTGAAGGCGCACTGAAAAGAGTGATAGCAAGTGCTCACTTCATGGGGCGGAAAATTGATATTGACTTGATTAGGGAGTCCCTGAAAGATCTTCTGGCGCTTCAGGATAAGCAGGTGAGTATTGATAATATCCAGAGAACGGTGGCTGAGTATTATAAAATCAAGATTTCCGATATTTTATCCAAGCGGCGCAGTCGTTCAGTGGCAAGACCTCGCCAGATAGCCATGGCTTTGTCTAAAGAGTTAACCAGCCATAGTTTGCCTGAAATAGGTGATGCCTACGGTGGCCGCGATCACACAACAGTGCTTCATGCCTGTCGTAAGGTGAAAGAACTGGTTGATGCTGATACCGAAATCCGCAGTGATTATAAAAATTTATTACGATCATTGACCAGTTAATAGTAGTGGTGCAGGGTTCACTGAACTTGGGGAAGGATATATTTTTTCCTTCCTTATCTAGCAAAGAGAAAGGAAAACGATGAAATTTACCATTAATCGGGAAGCATTGCTCAAGCCTTTGCAGCTGGTAGCTGGAGTCGTTGAGCGCAGACAGACACTCCCTGTATTGTCCAATGTCCTGATGGTGGTGGACGGCAATCAGTTGTCTCTGACAGGAACAGACCTGGAGGTAGAGCTGGTTGGACGTGTCACTTTGGATGATGTGGTTGAAGCAGGTGAGGTGACTGTTCCTGCAAGAAAGTTAATGGATATTTGTAAATCTCTTCCTGAAAATGTCCAGATTGAATTTTCCCAGGATGAGCAGCGGGTCAAGTTAAAAGCAGGTCGTTCCCGTTTCACACTTTCATCTTTGCCTGCTAATGAGTTTCCAAGCATTGAAGAAGAGTCTGGGTCATTAACGTTTACCATTGGCCAGCCTCGACTTCGCAGATTGATTGATCGAACCGGCTTCGCAATGGCGCAGCAGGATGTTCGCTATTACCTTAACGGAATGCTACTGGAGGTGAGCCAAAATAAACTTCGCTCGGTGGCAACAGATGGGCATCGTTTGGCTATGTGTGTGGTTGATGCGGACATTAATCAGCAAGACCGGCATCAGGTGATTGTCCCCAGAAAAGGTATTCTGGAAATGGCCCGTTTGCTCACTGAGGGTGATGAGATGGTTCATATATCCCTGGGAGCTAACCATATCCGGGCTAAAACCGGTGATTTTATGTTTACCTCCAAGCTGGTTGATGGAAAGTTTCCTGACTATGACCGGGTTCTGCCTCGCGGTGGGGATAAGATACTGGTTGGGGATCGTCAGCAGCTTCGACAGGCTTTTCAGCGGGCTTCTATCCTTTCCAACGAGAAGTATCGGGGGATTCGATTAATCCTGTCTGAAGGTCTGCTTAAGGTTATTGCTAACAACCCTGAGCAGGAGGAAGCTGAGGAGGAGTTAAGTCTGGCTTACCACTCCAGTGATATTGAAATAGGATTTAATGTTAGCTACTTGCTGGATGTCCTTTCTGTCTTGTCTGGTGACTCTGTTAAAATCACGCTTTCTGACCCTAATAGCAGTGCACTTTTAGAGGAAGACTCCGATGAAGGTGACTCCACCTATGTTGTTATGCCAATGCGATTATAGGTACTAGGGAACCAGGTGGAGAGAGATAAAGAGCCGTCCTTATGAGATATGCAGCAAGCTCTCTAATAAGAAAAAGCGGCTTTTTAACCTTCTTGATGACCGCATTGATGAACGAATTCACAGGTGGCTTTAAACCCAGGGTGGTTTTTACCGTTAATATGCTAGACTCTCTGGGTTCTTACTATCTATGACGATTCGGCAGCTGACTATTTCTGATCTCAGGAATCTGACATCAGTATCCATTAAACCTTCATCTGAAATTAATATATTTTATGGCCTAAACGGTAGTGGCAAGACCAGTATTTTAGAGGCTATTCATATTCTGGGTCTTGCTCGTTCCTTTCGGACACCTAAAGTTAAATCGGTCGTACAGACAGGTAAGGATAAATATACTATTTTTGGTTTGATGAAGGATTTGCATCGACAGATACCTGTTGGTGTTTCACGAAGCATTCATGAGGATAGTATCCAGATCCGGATCTCTGGTAATGCTATTCGATCCTCGGCAGAGTTAGCCGCCTTACTTCCTTTACAGATAATAAATCCTGATACGTTCAAATTACTGGAAGGTAGCCCGGGTTTGAGAAGGAATTTTCTCGACTGGGGAGTGTTTCACGTGAAACACAAGGATTTTTTACCGGTTTGGAAGCATATGCAGATGGCGCTTAAGCAACGGAACAGCCTTATTCGTCATGGTAGAATATCCGGAAGCGAGCTATCCATTTGGACTCAGGCATTTTCCAAATATGCCTGTCAGGTTGATCAGTTGAGGCAGGCTTATGTTGAGCAGTTGCTGCCCTATTTCTCTAAAGTTCTTCAGGAGCTTTGTAAACTTGATGGGATAAAAATAAATTACTATCGAGGTTGGGATAAAGATCGTGATCTGGATGAAGTGCTAGAAGCTGGTTTATCCAGAGATATTCAATCTGGTTATACATTCTATGGCCCTCAGCGAGCGGACCTGCGAGTTCGTATTGGTAATAGCAATGCCACTGAAATACTCTCTCGTGGACAGTTAAAACTGGTGGTCTGTGCTTTGAAATTGGCACAAGGTTACTTGCTATCAGAAGCTACAGATCAGAAAAGTATATTTCTTGTGGATGATCTCTCATCTGAGCTGGATATTCCACACCGGATGGCGTTATGCCATTTATTGCAGAAAATTGAAAGCCAGGTATTCATTACCTGTGTTGAGAAAAACGCATTAGCTGATTGCTGGTTGCCCGAAACTCACTACAAGATGTTTCACGTGAAACAAGGGCAGGTTGAATTAGTTGAGAACCCTGGGCGGGCGGGTCGCCAGGCTAAATCGTTGGAGATAGAGCATGACTGAGCAGAATTATGATGCATCTAACATCAAGGTATTAAAAGGCCTTGATGCTGTGCGAAAGCGCCCGGGTATGTATATTGGGGATACCGATGATGGTACGGGTCTCCACCATATGGTGTTTGAGGTTGTTGACAACTCTATTGATGAAGCCTTGGCAGGATACTGCGACAAAATCGAGGTTATTATCCACCCGGATGAGTCAATTACCGTCAGGGATAATGGACGCGGGATACCCGTAGATATCCATGAGGAAGAAGGCGTCTCTGCCGCAGAAGTTATTATGACAGTGCTTCATGCGGGCGGAAAATTTGATGATAACACCTACAAAGTCTCTGGTGGCTTGCACGGTGTGGGTGTTTCTGTGGTAAACGCTCTTTCAAAGGAACTGAAGCTGACTATTCGCCGTAAGGGACAGGTTCATCAGCAAATTTATGTTCACGGGGTTCCACAAGAGCCTATGAGTGTGATTGGGGAAACTGAAACCACAGGTACTGAACTGCACTTCAAACCCTCTGAAGAAACATTTTCTAATATCCAGTTTATTTACGAAATCCTTGCCAAGCGTCTGAGAGAGTTATCTTTCCTTAACTCGGGCGTCTACATCAAGCTGATTGATGAGCGCAGTGGGAAAACGGATGATTTTCGTTATGAAGGGGGATTGAGTGCTTTTGTGGAGTATCTTAACCAAAACAAGAGCACTATTAATAAAGTCTTCCACTTCACTATGACCCGGCCTGACGGTATTGGTGTTGAGGTGGCCTTACAATGGAATGATGGTTTTCAGGAAAATATCTTCTGTTTTACCAATAATATTCCCCAGAGGGATGGTGGAACGCACCTTGCCGGTTTTAGAGGGGCTTTGACCAGAAACCTCAATAGTTATATTGAAAAAGAACATATGCTGAAAAAGCAAAAGGTTTCCACATCTGGTGATGATGCGCGGGAAGGTCTTACTGCTATTATTTCGGTTAAGGTTCCTGATCCCAAGTTTTCCTCTCAGACAAAAGATAAGCTAGTGTCTTCTGAAGTGAAAACCGCCGTTGAGCAGGAAATGAGCAAATACTTCTCTGACTTTCTTCTCGAGAACCCTCAGGAAGCCAAGTCTGTTGTGGGTAAAATGCTTGATGCTGCCAGGGCCCGTGAGGCAGCCAGGAAAGCCCGGGAGATGACCCGGCGTAAAGGGGCTCTGGATATTGCCGGATTACCCGGAAAGCTTGCTGATTGTCAGGAAAAAGACCCAGGTTTATCTGAATTATATATAGTGGAGGGTGACTCTGCGGGCGGTTCTGCAAAACAAGGGCGAAACAGAAAGACCCAGGCGATCCTGCCTCTGAAAGGTAAAATTCTTAATGTTGAGAAAGCCCGCTTTGATAAAATGCTATCTTCTGCTGAAGTGGGCACATTGATCACTGCCCTTGGCTGCGGTATTGGTCGTCAGGAGTTTAATATCGACAAACTCCGCTACCACAATATCATTATCATGACTGATGCTGATGTGGATGGCTCCCATATTCGTACGCTGCTGTTAACCTTCTTCTTCCGGCAAATGCCTGAGTTAATTGAACGTGGTTATATTTATATTGCCCAGCCCCCGTTGTATAAAGTGAAAAAAGGTAAGCAAGAGCAATATCTGAAAGATGATGTGGCTCTGGAAGATTACCTGACCCAGTCTGCCCTGGAAAATGCCAGCTTGCACGTGAATGAAAATGCCCCGGGAATTGCTGACTCCCGGCTGGAGAGTATTGTTAAGGATTACCGCAAGGTGATGGGGATTGTGAACCGGCTTTCACGACTTTATCCCAGCGATGTATTGCGGGAAGTGGTTTATATGCCTGTGGTTTCTGAAGATGCCCTCAAAAATGAAAACTTCATGCGGCAGTGGGTTGACCAGCTGGCTGGCCGTGTTGAAGGTTTGAGGCTTTCTGGCTACAGCATGACCTTTGAGGTGGTGGAAGATAAGGAGCACAATGCCTGGCTACCAAAGGTGACTATTGTTGCCCACGGTGTACCTAGCGAGTACCTGTGGGGTATCGATTTCTTTGCATCAGCGGATTATCGCTCTATTGTTGAGCTGGGCGAGCAACTTCAGGATTTGATTGAAGAGGGTGCGTTCATTCAGAAAGGTGAGCGAAAGAAAGAGATCACCAGCTTTGAAGAAGGCCTGAACTGGCTGATGAAGGAATCCACCAAGAGACATAATATCCAGCGTTATAAGGGATTGGGTGAGATGAATCCGGATCAGTTGTGGGAGACCACCATGGATCCTGATACTCGCCGTATGCTGAAAGTAACCATTGAAGATGCTATTGCTGCTGACCAGATCTTCAATACCTTGATGGGGGATCATGTGGAGCCCAGAAGAGACTTTATTGAAAGCAATGCGCTGAAAGTGGCAAACCTGGATATTTAAATTTTTTAAGCCGGTTATATACCGGCTTTTTAGTATTTCTAATAGAAATAAAGGCTGATCAATGTCTTCTGAATACAAAGACCTTGTTAGACAAGAACTGGAAGAAGCTGTCATTGTTCTTAATCGCTTCCTTGATGACGAGAAAAACCTTGAGGCCATTGATGGCGCTGCCAGGCTTATAGCTGAATCCTTCAAGCAAGGTGGCAAGGTTATTTCCTGTGGTAATGGCGGGTCCCACTGTGACGCCATGCATTTTGCAGAAGAGCTCACCGGGCGCTACCGTGATAACCGTCCGGCTTATCCGGCAATTGCAATTTCTGATCCCAGTCATCTTTCCTGTGTATCCAATGATTTTGGCTATGACTACGTTTTTTCCCGCTACATTGAGGGGCTTGGCCAGCCTGGTGATGTATTGTTGGGAATCAGTACCAGTGGTAATTCCGGGAATATTATTAAGGCGGTTGAGCTTGCCAAAGAAAAAGGGATGAAGGTGGTTCTGCTGTCAGGTAAAGATGGCGGAAAAATGGCAGGTATGGCGGATATCGAAATCCGGGTTCCCCATTTTGGTTATGCGGATAGAATCCAGGAGGTTCATATAAAAGCGATTCATATCATGATTCAGTTGATTGAAAAGCATATGGAAAAAAACTGAGCTTACGCTCAGTTTTTTTTGCTGGCCAATGTTGTAGCAATCCACTCCCTGGCTTCATTGGTCAATTTGGCAGGTCCTTTTCCCTCCGTTTTAATGAGCTTTCCTATATGCACCTCAATGACCCCGGGTTTTTTGATCCAGGTCTTGTTTGGCCAGTGATCTCCGGCATTATGGGCTATAGGCAATATATCCACTTCAGAGGTGGAGGCCAGGCTGGCACCGCCCCTGGAAAAATTACCCAGCTGACCGCTGGGATTACGGGTACCTTCCGGAAAGATTAAAACGGATATCTTCCGGGCAAGAGATTCTTTACCTTGTTTCCTGACCCGCTGCATGGCTCCCCGGGGATCCTTCCGGTCAATGGCTATGGGTTTTGTTGTTCGAAGTGCCCAGCCAAAAAAAGGAATGGATAGCAGCTCTTTTTTTAACACCTGGGTTTGAGGCGAAATAAGGGTTTGCAGAAAAAAGGTTTCCCAGGTGCTTTGGTGGTTGCTGATAATGACACAGGCCTCTGCCGGAATATTTTCCTCACCATACACTTTCCATCTAACACCACAAATCAACCGGCACAGCACAACAGCAACCTTGCTCCAGGTGTTTACCAGGATGCGATGCCGGAACCGGAAGGGGATAAGCCAAATGATCAACAGCATTAATATTGGATAAGTGACAGTCCATACTGCCAGGGACAGATAAAAAATAACCGTTCTGATAATATTAAGAACCGATGACATTAATCACCTGCTGACAACAACTGATCACAAAAATCTGAAAGGTCTTCTAACACCAATGTGTCTTGCAACCCTTCTCCTCTGGAAAGGGTTTTTAAACCATTTCCTGTTTTCACCAAGGCGGTTTTACATCCTGCTGCCTTGCCTGCCTGAATATCCTTCAGAGAATCCCCTACCATCCAGGTTTCTGATGCAGGTTTATCCAATACTTTTAAGATTGATAAAATCATGCCAGGCTCAGGCTTACGGCAAGAACAATTTATCTCGGGGTGATGAGGGCAATATTTAATAACTGCTATTTTCCCTCCAGCCACCTCAACCAGCCCAATAAGCTTTTCATGCATGGCCTGTAATTCATTCTCGGTAAAATAACCCCGGGCTAATCCTGACTGGTTTGTGGCTATAGCAATGGCATAACCGGCCTGAGAGAGTTTGGCTATGGCTTTAATACTCCCTGGGATCGGTATCCACTCCTCAGCTGATCTTATGTAGTTCGCCGAGTCTTTATTAACAACTCCGTCCCGGTCGAGAATAATTAATTTATTCATGCTCATGAATGTTGCCGAGTATCATCGGCATTACCTCCAGCTATTGTCTCTCTGATAATAAACAGGGTTCAAGGAAAAACCTTGAACCCTGTAAGCTAATCAGTCTTATGATTTTTGTAACAGAGAGATATCTGCCACGTGGAGGAACAGGTTGCGAAGCTGTTTCAGTAAGGCATAGCGATTCAGGCGCACTTGCTGATCTTCTGCATTCACCAGTACTTTATCAAAGAAACTGTCTACAGGCTCTTTCAGGGTAGCCAGGCTTTCCATAACCTGAGCGTAGTGGCGCTGTTCCAGCAGGGAGGAAATAGCCTCTTGCTTAACAGTCAGGGCTTTAGCCAGTGCTTGCTCCTCGGCTTCAGCCAGCAGCGCTTCATCAATCCTATCAGGTATAACAATATCACCGGCTTTGGCCAGAATATTTGAAACCCGCTTATTGGCGGAGGCCAGGGCATTAGCCTCAGTCATTTCATAAAAACCGGTTATGGCTTTGATGCGCTGGTCAAAGTCCAGAGGACGGGTGGGACGCAGGGCTTTAACGGAGTTAATGATTTCCGTGGCTACGCCCTCTTCCTGATAGGCCGCATCAAATCGCTCCAGCATATAGTCCACAGCGGTTGTTTGTAGCCGTGCTGCTTCAGGTAACTCAACGCCTGTTTCCAGATAGCCCGCTGCTGCCTGGCGGATCAGTTCATCCAGATCCAGATTCAGCTTTTTCTCTACGATAATACGCAGTACGCCGATACTGGCTCTACGCAAGGCAAAGGGGTCTTTACTACCGGTGGGTAACTGACCAATACCGAAAATACCTGCGATGGTATCGATCTTATCAGCGATAGCCACAGCACAGCCTGTCAGGGTTTCTGGCAAGTTATCCCCCGCATAGCGAGGCATATACTGCTCATTCAGAGCCTTGCTAACCTCTTCAGCCTCTCCGTCATGGGCGGCATAGTATTGTCCCATAATGCCCTGGAGTTCAGGGAATTCCAGTACCATGTCAGACACCAGGTCAGATTTGCACAATAGTCCTGCACGGGAGGCCAGCTCCGGTTTACCTTGCTCTTGAGAGGCAATCCATGCAGCCAGTTTGGCAATGCGTTCTGTTTTATTGAACAGGGAACCCAGTTGCGCCTGGAATACGATGGCCTGGAGTTTTTCACGGCGGGCTTCAAGGGTGGTCTTCTTGTCGGTTTCAAAGAAGAACTTGGCATCTGCCAGACGAGGGCGGATAACCTTTTCGTTACCAGAAATAACTTGTTGTGGATCCCGGCTCTCAATATTGGAGACGGTGATAAAGAAAGGCTTTAAGGCGCCTTTTTCATCCACCACATGGAAATATTTCTGATGCTCCTTCATGGAAGAGATCAGGGACTCGGCAGGCACTGACAGGAACTCATCATCAAAGCGGCCTGCCAAGGCTACAGGCCATTCTACCAGAGCTGTGACTTCATCAAGCAGGTCTTCATCGATAACCGCCTGACCACCTAACTGACTGGCCGTGGTTTCTACCTGTTGTTTAATGGTTTCACGACGGGCCATAAAGTCTGGCTGAACCCGGCCCTCTTCTTCCAGTACTTTCTGGTAGTCAACAGGCTGGCCAATGACAAGAGGTTGATTGGCATGGAAGCGATGACCCCTGGACTCACTGCCCGCTTTCAGGCCGAGGATTTCACAATCCACCACTTCATCACCAAACAGCATAACCAGCCAATGAACAGGGCGTACAAACTCTTCCCTGAGAGCTCCCCAGCGCATGCGCTTGGGAATCGGCAGGTTAGCCAGGGACTGGGAGATAATTTCTGGCAGTAAAGAGGTGGTCTTGACGCCTTGCTTCACGGAACGATAAACCAGCCAGGCTCCCTTGGGGGTATCAAGGGTTTCCAGCTGCTCAACACTGACACCGTTGGATCGGGCAAAACCTTCTGCGGCTTTGGTGGGGTTGCCGGCAGCATCAAACGCCGCCTGCACCGCCGGGCCACGACGCTCAAGCTTTTGGTCTGGCTGAGCCACTTCCAGCCCTTTAATCAGCAATGCCAGACGACGTGGGGCTGCAAAGGAATGATACTCGCCGTAAGAGAGTTGAGCACTGTCCAGGCCAGTAATAATTCCCTGGGTAAAGGCATGGGAGAGTTTCTTCAGCGCCTTGGGAGGCAGCTCTTCTGTTCCCAGCTCAACGAGAAAGTCCTGCGTGCTCATTATTTTTCCTCCTTTGCCAGCTGATCCAGTACAAATTTCCGGTTGGCTTCATCAGCCAGAGGGAAGCCCAGCTTATGTCGTGCATCAAAATAGGCTTTTGCCACAGCACGGGCCAGGGTTCTTACTTTCAGGATATAGCGCTGTCTTTCTGTAACAGAGATGGCGTGGCGGGCATCCAGGAGGTTAAAGGTATGAGACGCTTTCAGCACGAACTCATAGGCAGGCAGAGGCAGGTTCAGTTCCACCAGACGGTGAGCTTCACTTTCGAAGAAAGAGAACTGATGGAATAGCTCTTTTGTATCTGCATGCTCAAAATTGAATGTGGACATTTCCACTTCGTTCTGATGGTAGACATCGCCGTAGGTTACTTTACCCTGGGGACCCTCTGTCCAGATCAGGTCGTAGACGTTATCCACACCCTGGATATACATGGCCAGGCGTTCGAGACCATAAGTGATTTCACCGGTAACGGGGAAGCACTCCAGCCCACCCACCTGCTGGAAGTAAGTGAACTGGGAGACTTCCATACCATTCATCCAGACTTCCCAGCCAAGGCCCCAGGCACCCAGTGTGGGAGATTCCCAGTTATCCTCAACGAAACGAAGATCGTGAACCAGGGGATCTACACCCAGTTCTTTCAAGGACTCCAGATACAGCTCCTGAATATTGTCAGGAGAAGGCTTCATGACAACCTGGAATTGATAATAATGTTGAAGGCGGTTTGGGTTTTCACCATAGCGCCCGTCTGTAGGTCTTCTGCTGGGCTGGACATAGGCGGAGTTCCAGTTTTCAGGACCTATGGCACGAAGGAAGGTGGCTGGGTGGAATGTACCCGCGCCTACTTCCATATCCAGAGGCTGCATGATAACGCAACCCTGGCGGGCCCAAAATTGTTGCAGGGCGAAAATCAGCCCCTGAAATGTATTAATGTCTGGCGTACTTTGGGAAGTCACTGCTCTACCTCATGGAGGCTTGGAATAGGTGTCACTTAAAGTGTTTTGATACCGGGTAAGGTAATCGAAACTGTAGGAGTTGCAGTTTTTCAAACAATAATGAGCAAAGACAAGAAAATAAAACATTTTGCAGCTGTTTTGCTCATTTTGTTATGTGAAAGTTGTGTTTTCACAGCAAACAAGGCGGATTATACCGATTTGCACCGGAGAGTATAAGGTTGTGGATAAAATGTGGAATAGTGTGGATAGAATCGTTTTAACCTGGTACTTGCTGTTTATTCTGACGTTAAAGGGGGAGGTGAATTAGTTTGGTGGCGCGAATCTTTAATGCTTATATTAAGTAGGCATCAACAACTGGAAAAGGGGAATAGAAGTCATCTCCTACTCCCATGATTGAGTCTTTTTCAATAGCGCCAGAATGTCGGGGTAAACAAAATGATCAAAGTAAAAATTTCAAGCCGCCCCAGAAGCATTGCAAAACAGAGAATCCATTTTGCTGTATCCGGCAATGACTGATAATTACTGGTGGCGTCACCCAGTGCCGGGCCCAGGTTATTCATACAGGATGCTACTGTTGAAAATGCAGTTTCCAGATCCAGTCCTGTGGCCATTAATCCCAGAAACATCACAATAAACAGCACCACATAGGCGGAGAAAAATCCCCAGACCGCCTCACCGATTCTATGGTTAACTGATTTTCCCCCCAGCTTAATAACAAAGATGGCATTGGGGTGAACCAGTCGGCGTAACTCTCGCATTCCCTGTTTGAAAATCAGCAGAATCCGGATCACTTTCATGCCTCCGGCTGTTGAGCCGGAACAACCGCCAGCGAAACTGGTTAGAAATAACAGAAATGGCAGAAATGTTGGCCAGGTGGAAAAACCGGTTGATGCAAAACCTGTGGTTGTTGCCACTGAAACCACTTCAAAGACGCCATGTTTGATGGCATCCGGAAGGTCATAAATGGCAGAGAAGTAGAGTACAGGCACGGTAATAGCAGTAACCATGCCGAGGATAAGCAGGTATCCCTTAAACTCCGGATCCTGGATATAGTACTTCAATGACCGGCCTCTCCAGGCAATAAAATGCAGAGCAAAATTAACGCCTGAGATCAACATAAAAAAGATGGCTACGGTATGAATAGCTGGCGAGGCATAATGGCCAATGCTGGCATCATGGGTAGAAAAACCACCGATTGCCACGGTACTGAAGCTATGGCTGATGGCATCAAATAGATTCATCCCTGCAAGCCAGTATCCGGCAGTGCAGGCCACTGTCAGCCCCAGATAGATATACCAAAGCACTTTTGCTGTCTCGGTAATTCTGGGTGTAAGTTTCTTGTCTTTAACGGGACCCGGGGTTTCTGTGCGATACAACTGCATGCCACCGATTCCCAGCATAGGCAGTATGGCCACAGCCAGCACAATGATCCCCATACCACCAAGCCATTGAAGTTGCTGACGGTAGAAGAGAATGGATTTTGGCAACTCATCAATGCCTGTCAGAATGGTTGCCCCTGTTGTAGTCAGGCCGGACAGGGATTCAAAAAAAGCATCGGTGATGGTCAGGGATGGAGTCTCCATCATAAGTAGTGGCAAGGCACCTACAGCGCTGAGGACAATCCACAGCAGCACGGTAACCACGAAACCGTCCCTGTTGCGCATTTGAATCCGGGTATTGCGATAGGGAAGCCTGAGCAGAATCCCCATGGAGAGCGTTATCAGAAAAGTATAAATAAAAAGGCTGACTTCTGGCTCTGAATAAATCAGCGCAACAACCATGGGTGGAATACTGGAAGTGCTGAACAGTATCAGCAAAATACCCAATACGGGAATAATAACCGGCAACTGCATGGCAACCCTGCTTTCTCTTATTTATTTAATGAATCAGATATTGATTCATGGTTATTGTTTTAAATTCCGTTTTCCTGTCAGGAATAACATTCAGGTTATTCTTTAGACTGAAAACTGATTAATGGGTTAATGTAATCATTTTGCCTATTTTTAATACTGATATACAGCATACTATGGTTCTTTCAATGTGATTGAACCGATAAAATAGCCAGAAACAGTATGTCCATTTCTGGCTTAATTAGCGAATAATTAGAACAAATAGACGATTTTTAAATTATTTTAAGGATTTTATAGCTAGAAGAAGCCAAGACCAACCTGGAATAGCTGCTCGACTTCCCGGATTCGTTTCTTATTGGTAAGAAACAGAATAATGTGATCCTCAGACTCTATCCGGGTGGTATCGTGGGCAATCATCACCTCATCATTGCGCACGACGGCACCGATAGTTGTACCCGGAGGTAGCTCAATTTCCTGAATGGTTCGCCCAACCACCCTGGAGGATTGCTCGTCACCGTGGGCAATGGCTTCCATCGCTTCGGCAGCCCCTCTACGCAGGGAGTGCACATTAACCACATCACCCTTGCGAACATGCTTCAATAGACTGCCTGTGGTAGCCAGTTGTGGGGATATGGCGATATCTATTTCTCCCCCCTGAACCAGGTCAACATACGCAGGGTTGTTGATCAATGCCATAACTTTTCGGGCGCCCAGCCGCTTGGCAAGCATGGCGGCCATAACATTGGCTTCGTCATCATTGGTGAGGGCGCAAAAAATATCGGTTTCTTCAATATTTTCCGCAATCAAAAGCTCCTTGTCTGAGGCATTGCCATTAAAGACCATAGCTTTTGTAAGGGTTTCAGAGAGGAACTGGCAGCGCTCCATACTCCGCTCAATAACCTTCACTTTATAATCATTTTCTATGGCGCTTGCCAAACGCAGTCCTATATTGCCACCGCCAGCAATAATAATACGTTTATAGTCATCACCCAGGCGCTGAAGCTCTCCCATCACAGCGCGGATATGGCGGCGGTCAGCAATAAAGAAGACTTCGTCGTCTGCCTCAATAACCGTCGTACCTTTGGGCATGATGGCTTTGCCCCTTCTGAAGATGGCTGCGACCCGGGTATCCACATTCGGCATATGCTCACGGATATAACGGAGTTCTTGTCCCACAAGAGGACCACCGTAATAGGCTTTCATGGCAACCAGCTGGGCGCGGCCATCGGCAAAGTCCAGTACCTGCAGGGCACCGGGTCGTTCCAGAAGACGCTTGATGTAATTGGTGACCACCTGCTCAGGACTGATCAATACATCAATGGGAAGCGCATCATCACAGAACAGATTCGCCTTATTCAGGTAAGCTGCCTGGCGAATGCGGGCAATTTTCGAAGGGGTGTGAAACATGGTGTAGGCAATCTGACAGGCGATCATATTCACTTCATCGCTGTTGGTGACCGCTACCAGCATATCCGCTTCATCTGCCCCGGCCTGTTTGAGAACAGAAGGGAATGAAGCCATGCCCTGGATTGTACGAATATCAATCCGGTCCTGAAGCTCCCGAAGACGATCACCGTTAGTATCCACAACGGTAATATCATTTTCTTCACTGGCCAGGTTTTCAGCCAGAGTTCCGCCTACTTGGCCGGCACCGAGAATAATTATTTTCATCGTTACTTTCGTTAAAACTGATTAGTGAGCAGACTTACTTAAAAGGCTATAGAAAAAACCATCCCCGCTACCAGGGAATATCTGTTTACCATACCGGGTGTCATATCCCCAGCTTCCTGGCAGAGGCTGAAGGCTGGCATCCTTGTGAGAAGCCAGAAAGTCCTTGATTTGCAAGTGATTTTCTTTTGGCATCACGGAGCAGGTGGCGTAGAGCAGTGAGCCACCAGGTTTAAGTAATGACCACATCTGGTGAAGGATTTCCTTCTGGAGACTGGCCAGGGCATCAATGTCAGAGGCTTTTCTCAGTAGCTTGATATCGGGATGCCTTCTGATAACACCGGTAGCAGAACAGGGCGCATCTAAAAGAATATGGTCGTATTCCTTGCCGTCCCACCATGCTTCCGGTTGGGTTGCGTCGCCATGAATGACAGTGGCAACCTGGTTTAGCCGTTCCAGATTTTCACGTACACGAACCAGCCGGTGCTCATCGGAATCCAGGGCATGCAGCTCTGTGTTTTCATAAAGCTCAAGGATATGACAGGCCTTTCCTCCGGGAGCACAACAGGCATCCAGGATGCGCTGCCCCGCTTTGGCAGGCAGCAGGTTAGCGGCAAGTTGGGCAGATTCATCCTGGACACTGACAGAGCCATCCTGAAACAAGGGTAGCTGGTTTACCGCGGTGGGTTTGCTCAAGATTAGGCCTTGTGGCGCCAGGAGAGATGGAGCCGCAGGAATACAGTGATCAATGAGTTTTTTCAGGTATCTGTCACGGCTGATTTTGCTGTTGTTGGCCCGGAGTGTCATGGGGGGCTGTTGATTATTGGCGTCAATAATCACTTGCCAGTGCTCCGGCCATGCCTTTTTAAGTTCCTGCACTAACCAGGCAGGGTGGGCGGTGGCACAGTGTTGATCTGTTTCTTCCAGTTTTTGAAGGGTATCAAATTGGCGCTGGGCATTTCGTAGCAAGCCATTAACCAGTCCTCTTGCCCAGGCTTTGCCCAGGCTGCGGGTGACCTGTACCGTTTCGCCAATGGCTGCGTGGGGGGGGATACGGGTATAGAACAGCTGGTATAAGCCCACAAGGATAAGACTATGAAGCTCTTTCTCTTTCGCCTTTAATGGCCGTTCCATTAAATGATTAAGCCAGGCCTCAAGCCTGAAATAATAGCGCAAGGTTCCGTAACTTAACTCGGCCAGCAAGGCCTGATCCCTGGCGGAGAGCGTTTCCTGCTGGGCGGGCAAACACTTACTTAAAGAGTCGCCGCTGGCTACTTTTGCTACGACTTTGGCGGCAGCAAGTCTAACGGATGATTGTTTGGCCATAGTTGCGATCAAAGGCTCGTATTAACTAAATTGTTTACCAGTAGAGAACAGCTCTTTTTTACTGTTGAGCAGGTCTTGCACAGACATGGCCCGACTACCGGGAAGTTGCACATTAGTCACTCTTAATACGCCTTCTCCACAGGTAATATCAAGGCCTTTTTTGTTGGCGTCGATCAAAGTGCCCGGTTTTTCATTAGTGTTGGAGGCAATGGCCGCTGCCTCTCTGATTCGAATAATCTGGCCATCAAACTCAGCTGTGGCAACAGGCCAGGGGTTGAAGGCCCTGATGTGGCGTTCAAGCGCCATGGATGATTTTTCCCAATCCAGCCTGGCTTCTTCTTTGTTTAGTTTATGAGCATAGCAGGCTTGGTCATCATCCTGTTTTTCTGGTTGGATGGTGTGAGTTGCCAATGCATCCAACGCTTTTATCAGGGCCGGTTGTCCTACTTCAATCAAGCGGTCATGGAGGTCAGCAGAGGTATCTGTAGCCATAATCGGGCAATGGGCTTTAAGCAACATATCACCGGTATCCAGCCCGGCATCCATTTGCATAATGGTGACTCCGGACTGAGTGTCTCCTGCCTGAATGGCACGTTGAATAGGAGCTGCCCCTCGCCAGCGGGGAAGAATGGAGCCGTGGACATTAATGCAGCCCAGTCTTGGCGTATCAAGAACCATCTGGGGAAGAATCAGGCCATAGGCAACCACAACCATAATATCGGCATCCAGTGCTGCCAGTTCTTTTTGGGCTTCTTCTGTTTTGAGGGAGCGGGGCTGAAAAACAGGTATATTGTTTTCCTGGGCCAGGGCCTTTACCGGGCTTGGCTTTAGTTTTTGCCCTCTACCGGCAGGTCTGTCAGGCTGGGTATAAGCAGCAATAACCTCATGTTTGCTGTCCAGAATGGCTTGCAGGTGCTCTCTGGCAAACTCGGGTGTTCCTGCGAAAATAACTCGAAGGTTTGTCATTGGATATTTAGTGTGTCCGGGTTGTGCTAGCCATACTACAAAATAGTGGCCAGGCTAGGGGCTGTTGACGTTTGCTCGTGTGCTCAGCCAAAACCAGCGGTTTCGTGGCTAGACGCAGTAGCGCAGGAAGACTCACGTCTTTCAAGCTACTGCAACGACGGCACGGAATCGCTGGTTTTGGCCCTTCGGGTGGCTCGTAAAGCGGCTTTCCGACTGCGTTGGACTGGCTTGACGTAGAATAACTATGCCTGCACCAGTCCGCCCGGTGTGCCCCATTGGGTATTGCGGAAAACCGCTTTACGAGCCACTGAGCTCACGATCAAACGTCAACAGCCCCTAGGAGCCTGTTCTCGGACAGTCTCCTATCTAAATGGTGGAAATCCTTCGCAGGAGGCGCCGGGAAAAATGACCCTGCGACTTACCGACGAAAATGAATTCAGTGAAATTGGTGGGGGATAATATGAAAAGTCGCCAGGAGTGTAAAACACTCCAGACCTTTATTTGGTAAATTATGGTCATTTTTATTGGAGCAAACCTGCTTCTGAAAAATAGTGAATAACCCATATTAATTACCAAACTATCTGTAATTGGTTGAAAAATAAAATACCAGCAATTATGGCAGCAACAGTGGTTAACCTGAAACACCATCCTGTAGAGGGGGATTTGTTAAGCCTATCAGCAGGAAAAGTATCGTTATGGTTAAACATGGTAACCGCTGTCATTGTAAAAACATAAGTAGCCTGAAGCTTTAGTCTGGCAATTTTTTCTTCAGGGTTTATACAGCTATTCCCGTGACATCAATTAAATCACTGCAACAGCAAGGCTTACAGTAAATTCCAAATGGAGTGATTTCGCACAAAATAACGTCTACTTTTGATAGGGATACTTTATCAATGGCTGTCTCTCATGGCTTATCCATTCCAAAAAAGTCGTAAGCATCTTTGTGCAAACAGTTTAATTACTACGATTTCTGAAAGTTATGAGCAAATTCCAGATGTCCGACCAAACAAGGATTCCAGAAAAATAACAATACATGATGCCTCCATGTCCGCTTTTGCCATGATGCATCTCAAGTACCCATCGCTCCTCTCGTTTGAGCGTGATAAAACAGAGCAAGAAGTAAGGCATAACCTTGAGCACCTGTATCAGATAAAAAAACGTGCTCCCTGTGATACCAGTATGCGGGAAATCCTGGATCCAATAGATCCCGTAGAGTTCAAAAAGCCTTTTAAGACATTGCTGTCTAACGTCCAAAGGGGCGGATTACTGAAGGCATTCGAATTTCACTGCGGGAACTTGAAAAATCACTACTTGCTCCCGATCGATGGAACTGGGCTATTTTACTCCTGCAATAATAAAAAACCTTGTCAGGAGTGCTGTACTAAAAATAAGGGAAAGGCCAACGAAGCTCACTACCACCAGTTAATGGCAGCATGCATTGCTCACCCGGATCAAAAAACAGTCTTGCCATTGGCACCGGAAGCCATAGTTTGCCAGGACGGTTCGACCAAAAATGACTGTGAAAAAAATGCCATTAAACGGTTGTTTGCCACCATACGAGAGCATCACCCACGTCTAAAGTTCGTTATTCTTCTGGACAGTCTTTATGCTGACAACCCCACTGTCCAACTGATTAAGAGTTATGGCTGGCATTACATCATTGTCGCGAAAGATGGCAACCATGCCTCGCTGGTTGAAGCGATGGATGAGCTGGATAAAGAAGGAAAAGTTCACCGTGCTGAAAAAGTTAATGAAGAGACTGGAATTAAGTGGTGGTTTCGCTATGCCAATGACGTCAGGCTGAACAAGGCAAAATATGCAGAACAGGTTAATGTGCTTGATTTTGTCGAAACCGATAAAAAAGGTAAACAGCATATCTGGTGCTGGGTGACTGATATTCCGCTTAACGAAGAAACCATAGAACCCGTCATGAAAGGAGGGCGCTGCCGATGGCATATTGAGAACCAGACGTTTAACACCCTGAAAAATCAAGGCTACGATCTCGAACATAACTACGGTCACGGTGAGAAGCACTTAGCCACAAATCTGGCCTATCTGACGATGCTTGCTTTTCTCGTAGATCAAATACAGGAACTGTGCTGTCCCCAGTTTCAGGAAGCTTTAAGAACCCGCTCAAAAGGAGTCCGTATAGCATTATGGAAATGGATACAGGGCTATTTTTTGCATTGGCTGATAAAAACGTGGGAGGGGCTTTTTTACACAGTAACTCATGGTATTGAAGAGAAAAGGGTGATTCCATTCGATACATCATAACCGGCCATATCGTAGCTACGTTCAGGGGTGACATTTTTTCTTTAAAGCTCCGCTTTGTTAATTGGCGGCTCAGTTTTGATCGGCTTCATTATTTTTGCTGCCTTATTGTCAATACCAACGATCATCGACGTTCATCATGCGGGAATAGCTGGGGTTTATATCTTCTTTTTTTGGTAAAACTTGTAAAAGTGTTGTTTTAAGTGCTTTTTTTCGACATTCTTCGGATATGGGATATTCTCCATATCGACCAGCATAATATGATAGCAATGCGATAAAACTGTCAGAATCTTCCTCTATTAGAGATACAAAATACTCTAATAAAGAACTCTCCAATGCTGGATCTTTTTTACTTCTTTGTGGTTCCAGGATTTGTAAGTAGTCTGGCAAGTCAGATACATCCTCTACTTTTTGAACCAATAAAAGCTGATTCATAATATTGTTTATCAGATCTATATTTTCAAAATTTTTTGGGTTGCTATCAAAGAATAAATAACAGAAGTCTCCAGGTGTTAGATTTTCACCTCTACTGAATTTAGTGGTAATTAGATCTTGTTGATCTTTAGTTTCTTCAGGTGTTTTATTTTTTGTAATGAATTCAAATGTTTTTTGGAGTAACTCACCCATCGTCGTTTGGTTTGAGTAAGAATTGGTAGAGATAACAATTAACAAAAATAAAAAATATGTTTGATAAAGTTGAAAAAATCTCATGTACACAACCTTTATGTAAAAATAGAACGAGTCAAAAGCTGCCGTTAAGAAAGCTTGTTTTTTTATACTCTTTAATTTGGGTGCATAATGAGTTTAGTTTAAATATGACTGGTTTCAGAAGGTTAGAGAAGCTGGAGCCATTTTTTTATGGCTCCGGAGGGGGAAAGAGTCTTTATTATCAGGCTTTCAGCCGCTTATTTTTTTCAAGTTTCTTTTTGATACGATCCTGCTTCAGACGAGACAGGTAGTCGATAAACAGCTTGCCTTCCAGGTGATCGAGTTCATGCTGTACACAGACTGAAGCCAGGCCATCAAGTTCCGTGGTGTACTCCTGGCCTTCTTTATCCAGTGCGGTCAAGCGGATTTTTTCAAACCGACCCAGGGTCTCATAAAACCCTGGTACTGACAGGCAACCTTCCTGAAGCTCTGACTTTTCTTCGTTGACAGCTTCATAGCTGGGGTTAATGAGCACGATGGGGGCGTCGCCATTTTCTGACATATCCATCACAACAATCCGCTGGTGGATATCTACCTGGGTGGCGGCCAGACCAACGCCTTTAGCGTGGTACATGGTTTCCAGCATGTCATCAACAATTTTACGGATATCATCGTCTACCACTGTAACGGGCTTGGCAACAGTGCGTAGTCTTGGGTCGGGGTATTCCAGAACGTCCAGGATAGCCATCAGTAATATATAACTCTCAAGTTAAGGTAAGCGTTTTTTCCTTCATTGTAAGGAGCATCTATAGAATGAACAATTGGGTAAATAGCCTTAGCCCGGAAATTTTCTTTCAGGGTCGGCACCTCTTTTATTCAGAAACCCTGTCAGTGGTCGAGAGAGTAGTATAGTACATTGTTGATAGCGATCAGAGGGAGGCACAGGATGAGAGTAGGGTTTCTGGCCTTGATTTTATCTTGTCTTCCGGTTTCTGGCTGGACTGTGCAAACAACGGCTATCAAGGCAGATTCCCCGAAAAGTTATACAGTTAAGGAAGGTGATACCTTGTGGGGGGTTGCCGAACGCTTCCTCGAAAGTCCCTGGCGTTGGCCTGAACTCTGGCATGCAAACCCTCAGACAAATAATCCACACCTGATTTTCCCCGGGGATGTTGTCAGTCTGGTAGAGGTTGATGGTCAGCCCAGACTGGCGGTTTCTGAAAGAGGGGATACAGGGCGGACAGTAAAGCTCAGTCCTAAAATCAGGACAACACCTATTGATAAAGCCATTCCTGCAATTCCGTTACGGAAGATTAATACTTTCATGCTAGAGAGTCGTATTTTTTCGTCTAAGGAAGAGCTTGTCAGGGCACCCTATATCTTTGCATCCCAAAATAACAGGGTTGCGTCCAGCCCTGGTGATACGGTTTTTGCTCGTGGGCGATTCCCGGATTACGGCGGGAAATATGAGTTATTGCGCAGAGGTAAAAGTATTAAAGATCCCGCCACTGGTCAGACGCTTGGAGTCATAGGTTACAAAGTGGGGGAGGCTAGTCTGTCACGACTTGGAGAGGGTGTCGGTACTCTGAAGGTCATTAGTGCAAAAAGACCGGTGAAGCCAGGGGACAGGGTTATATCTGGGGACTCTTTTGCACCTGCCACGATGTTTTATCCCAAGGCACCGGTAGAGGCAGTCCATGGCAAAGTGGTGAGTATTTTAAATGGTGACAGTAAAGCCGGAAAGCACGATACGATTATTATCAGTATTGGTAACCAGGAAAGTCTAAGGCCGGGGGATGTTCTGGCCATCCAGTCCAATAGGAAAATTCGGGATCGATTTTCCAAACAAAAGGTTCGACTTCCCCCCCAGGATATAGGCATGGCTATGATCTATCGATCTTTTGATAAATTAAGCTATGGTATTGTTATGTCGGCCAGCCAAGAAATAGAAATTGGCGATTTTCTGAACAACCCATAATGCATAGTGACGATGACTTCCTGGCAGCAACTTGAACCCTGGTTAAGACTATCGTGTATTCAGAGCATTGGGCCGGTGAGGGTGCAAAGGCTTTTGCAGCACTTTAAGTCACCTCAACAGGTTTTATCTGCGTCACTGGCAGAATTAAAGGCTGGGATCCCTGAGGCGTGTGCCAGGGCCATTGTTGAGCAAAAGAACTCAGGTGATATCGCTAAAAAGCTGGATAAAGCCAGGGGTTGGATGGATGCCAGTGAAGCCCACCATATTCTCTGTGTTGAGTCTGATGCTTATCCCGTTCAGTTGAAAGAGCTGCCGGATCCCCCTTCCATACTCTACGTGGTTGGTAATCCTGTATTACTGTCTGAGCCCCAGCTGGCCATTGTTGGTAGTAGAAGACCAACCCCCCAGGGTAGACGGGTTGCTGCGGAGATTGCCGGGGTGCTGGCTCGCAGTGGTTTTGTTATCACCAGTGGCATGGCTATGGGGATTGATGGCGCTGCTCACCAGGGAACCCTTGCAGGTTATGGAAATACTGTGGCGGTGTTAGGCACGGGGGTGGATCAAGTCTATCCACGATCCCATCTTTCGCTCTATTCAGAAATTATCGAGCAGGGAGGGGCTATTGTCAGTGAATTGCCATTAGGCACTTCGCCAAATCCTGCCAACTTTCCCCGAAGGAATCGAGTGATATCAGGCCTGTCTCTGGGTGTACTGGTGGTGGAAGCGGCCATTGAAAGCGGTTCATTAATTTCAGCAAGACTTGCCGCAGAACAGGGGCGGGAAGTGTTTGCCATACCGGGTTCCGTTATGAACCCGCTTAGCAAGGGGTGCCATAAATTAATCCGTGAAGGCGCTGTATTGGTGGAAAGCGCTGAAGATATTTTGTTAGAGCTTAAGCCGGAAATTCAACATTTGCTGCTGGAGTCTGAGGGTTGTGCTGTATCTATCACAAAGTGTACCGATCCGGCACATAAGAAAATTCTCGAAGCGATGGGATTCGATGTTATCTCTCCCGACCTTATTAGCTCTTTGTGCAGTATCCCCTATGATGAATTATCAGTGATACTGACAGATATGGAGCTAAGTGGTTTTATTCAATCTGTGCCAGGTGGCTTTCTCAGATCCTGTTGAGATCTGATGGCATTAAGAAATATCGTTATCTTCCCTTCTCCCTGCTAAACTAGCGGCCTTAACACTGTCCTGAGGGAGGAGCTAAGGTGTCCAAGCCATTTATCGCGATTCTGATGGGGTCTGATTCTGATCTGCCAAAAGTCCAGTCAGCCGTGGATGTACTGAAAAAGCTGGATGTTCCTGTAGAGGTTAAGGTTCATTCAGCACACCGTACCCCGGATGCTACCCACTCCTATGTCCACGATGCCGATGAAAGAGGGGCTGCTGCGTTTATTTGCTGTGCCGGTATGGCTGCGCATCTGGCGGGTGTGGTTGCATCCCTCACCGTTAAGCCTGTGATTGGTGTTCCCATTGATGCAGGCCCACTAGACGGTATGGATGCCCTGTTGTCTACAGTGCAAATGCCAGGAGGCATTCCTGTGGCAACAGTGGCAATTGGTAAAGCGGGGGCAAAGAATGCGGGTTATCTTGCCGCCCAAATTATTGCCTTACACGACAAAGAGTTGTCTGATCGGCTCAAAATGGAACGCAAAGCTAATGCTGAAGCAATTCTTGCCAAAGATGCCGCTTTGCAGAATCAGTTAAAATAATACAGCCCGGTTTATCAGTAGGGGGGAATAGAGAACAGCCTGTCACACTATTCCCCATTAACTACTTCTCTGGAATCGTCAATCCATAATAAACAAGAATCGGGCTAAGTCCGACAGCTCTGTAGGGGACAATTCTGAGGTAAACGTTGATCTATGAGGGAGAATGAGCTGCTTTCAATCAGTATTCTGCAAGTCCTTTACCTCAAGCAGTTTACTTTTTGTGCAGCATACTCATTCTCTGGAAAAACAGCTTAAAGCTTCTTTTAACTGGCATCAATCCCGTATTAACCTTATGGCTCTCGCCATCTTTGGCCTTATACAGGTTGGCACGGTCAGTTTGTCCCGTATAGCTCAAACGATGGGGCACCACACTGAAATAGACTCCAGACGTAAGCGCCTCAAACGTTTCCTGATGTGGAAAGGCTTCGAGCTGGATTGTGTGGCACGAATGGTTGTTGACTGGATGGTGCCTGAAGGCAACTGGATTGTGTGCCTGGATCGCTCCAACTGGCAGTTTGGAAAGTTCAAAATCAATATCATGATGGTGGCAATTGCTTATAAAGGCACTGCCATTCCTATTGTCTGGACGCTCCTTCCCAAAAAGGGCATGTCCAGCATGGAGGAACGAATCACGCTGCTGAAGCGTTTTATCAACTTACTGGGTACAGAGCGTATACAGTATTTAACCGCAGACCGTGAGTTTCGGGGTGAAAAATGGTTAAAGTGGCTGATAGCGCAGAAAATTCCTTTCCGTATCCGCATTCCAAACGACACCCGCACAATGAACCGCCATCGAACGGAAAAATTGAAAGCGTATCGATTTTTCAGTCTGAAAGTGGGAGAAAGCATGCATCTGAATCATGCACGGGAACTCTGGGGTGTTCGTGTATTTCTTTCCTGTTATCGCTCAGAGCAGGAACGCGTCATCATTATCAGCAATGAAGCAGGTCAGGAGGCGCTGGGTGACTACATGAGGCGATGGGAAATTGAGACACTATTCCAAGCTTTAAAGGGTAGAGGTTTCGATCTGGAGAGTACACACCTGTCAGACAGAGAGCGTATTGAGCGCCTGCTGGGAATTGTAACCCTTGCCTATTGTTGGGCTTACTGCACAGGAGAATGGCGTGCTGAAATTAAGCCCATCAAAAGGCTAAAACATGGACGCCTTGCCAATAGTATTTTTCGATATGGACTGGAGTGGCTGGCAAGCCTTCTGTTTGACCGTACTTCATCCAGTACAGAATTAATGTTTCATATTGAGATGTTTGGCCAGCCTGTAAGGCCAGCCACTCATTGCGACAGTAAGAGTTAGGGATAATTGTCCCCTACAGAGGTCCGACAGGCTGCCAGCGTTTCTGGTAATATTGGCCGTGTAATCCAACTCTAGATGTATAACTAACCTCATGATCCTTGATATTGATGAACTAAACCTTGCAGTGGATGCGGTGACCCAAGGTGGGGTGATCGCCTATCCCACAGAAGCTGTTTGGGGGCTGGGCTGCAACCCATGGAATCAGGAGGCTGTTAACCGGTTACTGGCCATTAAATCCAGGCCTGTGGAGAAAGGTGTCATACTGGTTGGCTTTGCGGAAGAACAGTTCAGTCCGATTCTTGATCCATTAACGGATAGTGAGCGAGAGCGGCTCACTTCGGGATGGCCCGGACCTTATACCTGGCTGATTCCTGATCCTGATGGCTGGACGCCAAAATGGATTAGAGGCCAGTTTGATACGGTTGCCATTAGAATCAGTGATCACCCTATTGTTCGCTACCTGTGCTCTGCTACCGGATTGCCACTGGTATCAACATCCGCTAACAAAGCCGGGGAGCCACCCTTGCTAACTAAAGAACAGGTTGAACAACAATTTTCGGGACAGGTTGATTTTATCGTGCCGGGAGAGCTGGGTTCACAACAGACACCTTCTGAAATTCGTGACCTCAAAACCAACCGGGTTATTCGTGCCGGGTAACGGTTTACTGGTTCTTCAATAGAGAGGGAATGGGCTAAATTATGGAAACTGCCGTTAAGCTAAATGATGTCAGAGCATACCTGATGTCTCTCCAGGATCGAATCTGCCAGGCACTTGAAGTAGAGGATGGTGAAGCTCACTTTAAGGAAGATAGCTGGGAGTACCACGGTGGAGGCGGTGGCCGTGCCCGTATTGTTGAAGGAGGACATGTTTTTGAGAAAGCCGGGGTTAATTTTTCCCATGTAATGGGAGCCTCGCTGCCTCCCAGTGCCACAGCCAAAAGACCTGAACTGAAGGGACGAAGTTTTCAGGCGATGGGGGTTTCCTTGGTGGTCCATCCAGACAACCCTTTTGTTCCCACATCACACGCAAATGTACGGTTACTTGTGGCAGAAAAACCAGGTGCTGATCCTGTCTGGTGGTTTGGCGGCGGTTATGATCTGACACCTTATTATGGGTTTGAGGAGGACTGTGTCCATTGGCACACTGTGGCAAAGGCTGCTTGCGACCCTTTTGGTGACACTGTTTATCCCCGCTATAAAAAGTGGTGTGACGACTACTTTTTCCTGAAGCACAGAAATGAGCCAAGAGGGGTTGGTGGGCTTTTTTTTGATGACCTGAATGAATGGTCTTTCGATCAGTGCTTTTCTTTTATCCAGGCTGTTGGGGATAGCTATATTAAAGCCTATCTGCCAATAGTCCGAAAGCGAAAGGGCGAGACTTTTTCCGAGTGCCACAAGAAATTTCAACAGTATCGCCGTGGGCGCTATGTAGAGTTCAACCTGGTATACGACCGGGGAACTTTGTTTGGTTTGCAGTCAGGTGGCAGAACAGAGTCTATTCTAATGTCTCTTCCTCCATTGGTTCGCTGGGACTATAACTGGCATCCGGAGGAAGGTTCGGAAGAAGCAAAGCTATACTCTGACTGTCTAAAAGTAAGAGATTGGGTTTAAGTTTTCTGAAAACCGAACAGCAAAAAATTGAGGTGAAAAATGGCCGCTCCAGCAGACCGTTATGCGGTGATGGGTAACCCTGTTGCCCATAGTAAATCCCCCCGGATTCATGCCCTGTTCGCGGAAAACACACAACAGAAACTGCGTTATGATGCTATCGAGGTTGCCATTGGTTTATTTGAAGAGAGGGTTGCTGCTTTTTTTAACGATGGAAATCATGGCTTAAGTATTACTGTACCTTTTAAAGAGGCAGCCTGGTATTTGGCCGATAAAAAAACAGCGCGTGCAAAAACGGCAGGTGCCGTAAATACCCTTTGGCGGGATGAAAATAATTGCCTGAATGGGGATAATACGGATGGCATTGGATTGGTTAGAGATTTGACAGAGAACCATGACATTCCTGTAAAAAATACCCGAATTCTTGTGTTAGGGGCTGGTGGTGCAGTTAGAGGTGTTTTGGCTCCACTGATAAATGAACAGCCAGCATTAATCACTGTGGCCAACAGAACGTTCAGTAAAGCAGAAGAGCTGGTAGAGATATTCAGTCAGGAAAAAAAATCTTCTAATCAGGTAAGGCTGAATGCCTGTAGTTTCGATATGATTCAAGGGGATTTTGACCTTATTATTAATGGCACTGCTGCCAGTCTTCAGGGACAAACATTACCGGTTTCTCCCGATATCATTAATCCGGAAACCGTGTGTTATGACATGATGTATGGCTCTGGAGAGACAGTTTTTAATAAATGGGCCAGAGAGTCCGGGGCACTCAAATGTATTGATGGGCTGGGAATGCTTGTGGAGCAGGCGGCAGAACAGTTTTTTATTTGGCGTGGAGTCCGTCCAGAGACCGCTTCGGTATTGGCTGCTCTTAGGGGCTGCTGACGTTTGATCGTGAGCACAGGAGCAAACGTCAACAGCCCCTAAATAATATCCTCTTTGTGCAGTGATTGATTGATCTATACTTTCGACTTCTATAAATAATTAGAGAGTGCAGGGTATGAGTGCTGTTATTCAAACTGCTGCGGCTACAAGCCTGGAAGTAAAAGTAGATGCTTTTTTTCGCCCTTTGGCCCTGTTTTTTTCTGGTATTGTTTTATTAACGCTGGGGTCAAAGATTTATATCCCTATAGAACCTGTTCCTATTACAGCTCAAACAGTGGCTCTATTTCTGATTTCATTGACCTTTGGCCATCGTCTGGCTGTTGCTTCGGTTCTTGGGTGGCTTGGTTTAGGAGCCTGTGGGTTGCCTGTTTTTGCATCACATCTGACAGGTGTTACCGTTTTTACAGGGCCCACCGCGGGCTATCTTTTCGGGTTTCTTCTGGTTTCTGGTGTATGTGGATACCTTGCTGAAAAAGCAAAGGAATGTTTATCCGGTTCTCTTGATAAGCTGATAGCAATATCAGTGCTTGGGCATGTGATTCTCTATCTTTCCGGTTTGTGGTGGCTACATTACTTTGTGGGGAGTTGGCAAAATACTTTTTTAGCAGGGCTTTACCCCTTTATAATTGGAGATGCATTAAAAATAATCCTTGTTGTACTATGTGTGCCCGGAACATGGAAACTGAAGAACAGATGTTAGAAGAAGGATTGCGTCCCGGAGACCTCTTGTTTCAGCTTAGCAAGGGGCAGGAGGTGGAATGGTTAATCAGTCGGCTTTTCTCCGGCGTCAATGGGCAGGCTCTTAATCACGTAGGACTGTATATCGGTAATAATCATATTATTGAAGCGGTTTCACCCAGGGTACAAGAAGTCAAAGTGGAACAATTTGTCAATAGGGCAGCCATTGATCTAAAGGGAAAACCTTGTGTCACTATTGCCAGGTTAATACCTGAGTATTGCTCTCTTGTGGATAAGGCTATTGATTTTGCTCAGGATTGCTTATCGCATCCTTATGATAATAGCTACGGAAATTGCTCGGGGTGGTATTGTAGCCAATTGATTATAGAGGCTTTTAGATTCGCCAATAATGGTCATTTCCTTTTCCAGGAAACCCCAATGAGTTTTAAAGATCCTGAAACAGGAAAGATATTTCCTTATTGGGATATCTTTTACAAAAGCCGGGGTGAAAGGGTTCCTGAGGGTCAACCGGGTTCACATCCGGCATTACTCTCGTTATCACATCAGTTAACCATTGTGAAGATAGTGGGTGAGCTGCCTTTTAAAAACCTGAGGGAATTTGGTAGCAGTTTTAATGCTCAGTGTGAAATTGTTTAGATAATCAAGCGATGTTTAGCAACAATTGCAGCTAATCTTGAATTTCTATCTTTGAAAGAAGTTTGATGTTCATTTATAGCCATTTGGTTATAAAGTGTTTGCTTTTGTGAAGTTCTCTCTTCCTCAAATAGCTTTCTTTGCTCTTCAAGGTAAGCCTTATCGTATAAGTCAAATATGCTATTTTCGGCTGCTGTGGATTTAATATCGTTCATATATACATATTTAATTTATGTGTTATACCAATAGCGTAGTAGGAATATGGGACTAGTATAATTACTTTGGTTTTATATATCTTATTATTTATATAATTATTAAATTTATTTTAAATAAGAATAAACTAGCTGATGTTAGTCAAATCTATAGCGCTTATATTTCCTGATATTGCCAGCTCAAGGGAGTGTATAGCATTTGCCAGTGGCGAGGCAGTATTTGCAAGCAGTTGTTTGTACTTTTTTTCTGGCTTGGTGAGACAGGCAAACGCCAAAAGCCCTTTCACCCTGGCACCATAACAAAAAGGAATGATATATACAGTGTCTGGTTTTTTATCCAGGTGTGCTGACTCTATTCGGAAAAAATTTCCCGGAAGCTCTGAAATTTCAATGGACTCTTTGTGTTTTACTGCTTCAATAAGCAAGCTGCCATCATCATGTTGCAGTATTTCCAGATAATCTCCCTTTGATGAGCAACCATACTGCCCCTTTAAAGACAAGGTATAGTTTTTATCCACAAGGTACATCGCAGCGGCAGGAGAGTTAATTAATCTGGCCAGGTAACCGGTCACTTTACAACAAAGCTCTCCCAGGTTCATTATGCCATTCATCTCTTTGTATAAACCAGAAATGCTGTGCTCTAACCAGAGTTGTTGTTCCTGATATTCTTTATACTGTAACTGTCTTTTATTAAGAGTAATAACAGATTGACTTAAATTATTAAATTCAAAACTGGTATTTATGATTTCGCAGTTTGCAGAATCCCCTTTCGCTATTTTCTGAACCCATGAAGATACTTTTCTTAGAGGTTGGTTGATTTGTCTGGAAATAACCAGTGATAAAAAGATAAAAGTCGTCAGCATACAAATAAAGGCAACGATGTTTATTAGTTTTGTTTTAATAAAAAAAGTATTGATTCTTTTTTCTGGTATCTCTGTAACCAGCAATCGTTGATTGCCGGATAAATTAACCGGTCTGAAAATGCTAATCATTTTTAAGCCTAGACTGTTTTTATAATAAGTCAGTGGGCTTTTATTTGCGGTGCTATTTGATTCTGTGCTGTGAGTGATGTTTTTTTCTTGCCAGCTAATGAAAGGGATTCCACTGGAATAGTTGATTTTTTCATCAATAGGGTTGGAGATATAAAAGGCATTGGCCTGCTCATCTAACAAGTAAGCTATTACTTCATTGTTATAGGCAGTTTTTAAGTGGGATAACCCTTGTTGTTTTGATTGGTTAAGTACTTGTTTTGCTAACTATTCCTTAACTTTAGAGTTAGTATGACATGAACGTTTGGTTATATTTTAAAAATTGTGTGCAAAAATACATCCAAACGTTTTTTCAGATTCGGTATTATTCTTGATTATTGCGTTGTTGCCGCTATTTATGCCGCTTTTTTCTTTTCTTTGACTATTCCGTCAGTCAAACTATTAAAATTGAACTCATATTTTTGGCTATATCGGTTCCAGCCCTCACGAATAGGTAATCTGGGGATAATTCCTGCGAGTGCAAATCTTAGCATGCCAGCGGTGGTTGTATCCTGATCCCGCCAAGGAATCCTTGAAATGCCCACGCTTGCTTGATTTTTACAGACGGTCAACAGTTGCAATAATGCGTATCCAGCCATCTTCAGATGCATCCACCGCAACAGAGTTCTCAGCTTTTGCTGCCATAACTGGCGGCAACCAAATGAATGTTTAATTTGCTGAAACATGGGTTCAACCGGCCATCTTTTCGCATAAATACGAAGGATGTCTATACCTTCAAGTCCAGTATTGGTTGCAATGAATATACGGCTTTCTGTCAGTCCTTTATCATTTTCAAACCGACCCCAGACAACCCGAACCTTGCGGCCTTTCAGGAAGCGAGCCCGACATACCCGGGTGCGATAACGTATCTTTCGAAATCTGCCGTATATTCTTACGGTTGTTTGATATTCCGGTAGCTTCTCCACTTCCGGGGGCGTCATTTTGATGCCATACTTTTTGGGTCGCCCACGTTTTTTTGCAGTGGACTCCAACGGTAAGGCATACAATGCCCGGTTTAACGGGATTTGCCCTACTACTTCATAGCCCATTTCCAGAACGGGTTGCATTAGCGTCCAGTTCATATACCAACAGTCTGTCAGCAAGCGCAGTCCTTGCACCTTCACCTCTTGCCTCACTACTTTTAGCATGGCAACAGCGATTTTTAGCTTACTGGCATTGCCTGAAGCAGGAGATGGAAAGGAAAGCACAGGGATGGCAGTAAATACTTCATCTTTAGCCCGCTCAAATACAACAGCCAGGGATACCCAGCATTGTCCCCAGATATACGTTGGCCGGTTCCTTTTTTTACTGTGCTGGTGATGGGTTCGGCAAGCGGGAGCCTTGTCAGAAAAACGCTCCACCACCCAATCATCAAGACCAATGTTGATAAGTTCACCCCGTGGTACTTTTGAGCATACCAGCTGAATGAGCCGGCATGCGAGGCTCCTCCACCGCCACTTGCCTTGAGAGAGCCAATGGTGGTAACTGCTCCATACGCATTGAAAGTTATTAATAGATAACAGCGCCTGAGTGACAAAGCCTTGCCCGGATAGCATGCAGCCAAAAAGAAGTTCGCAGAACGTAGGTACTGCTGTTGGGGATAGCGCTGAAGCAAGAAACGTTGTATATAAGGCAAGCTCCCGGAGGATCTCTTTATGATCTGAAGTGAGCATAGCAACCATCTTTGTATTTTGTTTGGAGATGGTTGCTATTAACCGATTTCAGATGAAAATCGTACTATTGTTCTTTGGTAACTCTAAAGTCGAGAACTATTCATTAAGTAAGGTTAATTCAATGATGGTTTTTTCATGTAAAAGAGATTTATGCTGATTAGCATTGATGACAGATACTGCCATCATTGGCACTACTGTAAATAATAGAAAACCGATAAAAAACTGAAAAGTTAAGCTATATCGTTTTAAGTAGTCCAGCATCCCTGACTTTCCCTTGGTATAAAATGATGATCAACCCGGAAGATAAATGGTATTTTATCTTTCTGGATAGGAAATAAAATTTCCGGGCTGAAATGGATTTTATCTCTATGAGACTGTTTCTAAATACTGATCTTTTAACTTTACATAGTTATCGGCGCTATAGCGTAAATACTGACGTTCTTTTTCAGATAATGGACGGGCTATTTTTGCGGGGTTTCCCTTATATAAATGACCACTTTTGAGGTGTTTTCCGGGGGGGACAAGACATCCGGCAGCCACCATCACTTCTTCCTCAACGACAGCCCCATCCATAACAATAGCCCCTATGCCTATCAGACAACGATCCTGAATAGTACAACCGTGAAGAACAGCCTTGTGACCAATGGTGACTTCACTGCCTATATCAAGAGGATAGCCCGCTGGATTATAGTGACTTTTATGGGTTATATGGAGAACTGAACCATCCTGAATACTTGTCCTGGCGCCAATGATGATGGAGTGCATATCTCCCCTGATAACTGCAGTGGGCCAGATGGAGCTATCATCACCTATTTGGACATCACCAATAATCACGGCAGAGTTATCCACATAGACCCTTTGCCCTATGACAGGAACTTTGCCCTGAAAGCCTTTAATCTTGCTAGTCACTTGAATAATTACCTTTTATTCTCTTGAAATCATTGAATGAAGAGCCCATTTAGACAATAACAACCCGGCATAAGGTCATCCAGTAATGAATAATCCTCTTCTTGATCCCACTGAGCTGCCTCCCTTCTCACGGATTAAACCGGAGCATGTAAAACCGGCTATCGAACAAATCATCCGTGACAATGAATCATTTGTTGATGGTCTATTACAGGACAACAAGGAGTTTAGCTGGGATACCCTGCAATTGCCCCTTGATACGATTAACGACAAACTGAGTAAGGCGTGGTCTCCAGTTGGCCATATGAATGCAGTGGTGAACAGTGAAGATCTCAGGGAGGCTTATAATGCCTGCTTGCCCTTGCTTTCCGAATACTCTACCAAGCTGGGTCAAAACCGTGCCTTGTTTGAGGCGTATCAGCAGCTGTCCAATTCAGATGCGTTTGGGACTCTGGATGCTGCCCAGAAAAAAGTGATTAGGGATCAGCTCCGGGACTTCAGGTTGGCGGGGGTAGCGCTGCCAGACGATAAAAAAGAACAGTTTAAAGAACTCAAGAAGACACTCTCTGAGTTAACCAGCCAATTTTCTGACAATGTGCTGGATGCCACTATGGCCTGGACAAAGCTCATTGAAAATAAAGAGGATCTGGCCGGGATGCCAGACTCTGCCCTTGCAGGTGCGAAGCAGCTTGCTGAAGCTAAAGGTCATCAGCAAGGCTGGCTCATCAATCTCGATTTCCCCAGTTTTTTCCCTGTGATGACCTACTGTGATAACCGGGCGTTACGGCAAGAGGTTTATACCGCATACAGCACCAGAGCCTCTGACCAGGGGCCGGATGGTAGTAAATTTGATAACTCGGAAAAAATTAATGAAATACTGAAGCTCAGGCATCAACTTGCCGGGTTATTAGGCTTTAAGAACTATGCTGAATACTCTCTGGCAACCAAGATGGCGGATGATCCCGGGCAGGTTATGGCATTTCTGGAAGATCTCGCCAGGAGAAGCAAGCCTCAGGCTGAACAGGAGCTGGCTGAGCTCCAAGCTTTTGCAAAAGATGAGTGTGGCCTTGAACTGCTTCAGGCATGGGATATCGGGTATTATTCCGAAAAACTGCGCCAGGCTCGCTATGCCATTTCCCAGGAAGAGTTACGTCCCTGGTTCCCTGCGGAAAAAGTAATCAGTGGTATGTTTGAAGTGACTTCCCGCCTGTTTGGTATTCACTTTGAACAGGCTGAAGGCATTGATTGCTGGCACCCCGATGTGCGTTTTTATAATGTGTGTAGTGATTCTAAAATCATTGGTCGTTTTTACCTTGATCTTTATGCCCGTGAAAACAAGCGGGGTGGAGCCTGGATGGATGAGTGCCGGGTTCGACGGGTAACTCATGACCAGGTTCAGCTCCCCGTGGCTTATTTAACCTGCAATTTTACGCCTCCAGTGGGCAGCAAGCCTGCCCTGTTAACCCATGATGAAGTAGTGACACTCTTCCATGAATTTGGTCATGGCTTGCACCATATGTTGACCAAGGTGGATTATGCTCCGGTTTCAGGCATTAATGGTGTTGCCTGGGATGCTGTGGAACTGCCCAGTCAGTTTATGGAAAACTGGTGTTGGGAGAAGGAGGGGCTGGCACTGATCTCGGGGCATTATGAAACTAATGAGCCACTGCCCTCTGATAAATTAAAGAAATTACTGGCCGCTCGTAATTTTCAGTCTGCCATGATGATGGTCAGGCAACTTGAATTTTCACTCTTCGATTTTCGTTTGCATAAAGACTATCAGGAGGGTATCAATGTTCAGGATGTTCTGAATAAGGTAAGGAATCAGGTTGCGGTGGTTATACCACCGGTCTTCAATCGTTTTCAGAACAGTTTCAGCCATATTTTTGCCGGCGGTTATGCGGCAGGTTACTACAGCTACAAGTGGGCTGAAGTGCTGTCAGCAGACGCCTTTTCCCGATTTGAGGAAGAGGGGATTTTTAATGAAGCAACCGGACGGGTTTTTCTCAACGAAATTCTAGAGAAAGGTGGCTCAGCAGAACCTATGGAACTTTTTGTAAACTTCAGGGGACGTGAGCCCAAAATTGATGCACTGCTTCGCCATAGCGGAATTCTTGAATCATAAATAAACCATGGCGGGGGCTTGGTGCATAAGCCCCTGCCTATTACAGGGAGTTAATATGCCAATCAAACGATTTATTGCCAGTGCAGTGTGCCCCTCCTGTGGAGAGATGGACAGTGTACGGATGTATCTCCATGAAGGGCAGCAGTTTCGTGAATGTGTTGACTGTGGCTTTACCGATAAAATGCCATCTGAATCCACCCTGGAAGGTAGCCTGCCCCAGGCAAGGATTGATCGTGAAGAGCAGGTTTTGGAGGAAGATGTGGATATAGTCAGGATTGTTGGTGATGCAAGTAAAGGCTCGTGAGGCCTGTAACATATGTTAAGTAATTGTCGTCTTTTTTGATGCTGTAATTGAGCGTTTTTATACTCTCTATAGTGATAAATATAATTTATTAAGCCAAAATAGTTGATCTTTAAGTAGGTCATAGTTTGGTTTCAAATAAACTGGATGTTCGGCCAGTACGAGAAATCTACTTCTTGATCTAACGATCAGATAGCTATTGAATGATACATTTACTCTATTATAAAGAGAGTACTGGTCTTTAAATCCCTCTCCCTATGAAGTACGTCACTACAATCACTGATGAAGCTGTTTTATTAACTTTGAAATTCGCCAAACACTACGGACCTCTGAGATGTATAAGGGAAAGAGCCCATAGCCTTTTATTGAGCAATCGTGGCTTTACCAGCTATTCCCGCATGATGAACGTCGATGATCGTTGGTATTGACAATAAGGCAGCAAAAATAATGAAGCCGATCAAAACTGAGCCGCCAATTAACAAAGCGGAGCTTTAAAGAAAAAATGTCACCCCTGAACGTAGCTACGATATGGCCGGTTATGATGTATCGAATGGAATCACCCTTTTCTCTTCAATACCATGAGTTACTGTGTAAAAAAGCCCCTCCCACGTTTTTATCAGCCAATGCAAAAAATAGCCCTGTATCCATTTCCATAATGCTATACGGACTCCTTTTGAGCGGGTTCTTAAAGCTTCCTGAAACTGGGGACAGCACAGTTCCTGTATTTGATCTACGAGAAAAGCAAGCATCGTCAGATAGGCCAGATTTGTGGCTAAGTGCTTCTCACCGTGACCGTAGTTATGTTCGAGATCGTAGCCTTGATTTTTCAGGGTGTTAAACGTCTGGTTCTCAATATGCCATCGGCAGCGCCCTCCTTTCATGACGGGTTCTATGGTTTCTTCGTTAAGCGGAATATCAGTCACCCAGCACCAGATATGCTGTTTACCTTTTTTATCGGTTTCGACAAAATCAAGCACATTAACCTGTTCTGCATATTTTGCCTTGTTCAGCCTGACGTCATTGGCATAGCGAAACCACCACTTAATTCCAGTCTCTTCATTAACTTTTTCAGCACGGTGAACTTTTCCTTCTTTATCCAGCTCATCCATCGCTTCAACCAGCGAGGCATGGTTGCCATCTTTCGCGACAATGATGTAATGCCAGCCATAACTCTTAATCAGTTGGACAGTGGGGTTGTCAGCATAAAGACTGTCCAGAAGAATAACGAACTTTAGACGTGGGTGATGCTCTCGTATGGTGGCAAACAACCGTTTAATGGCATTTTTTTCACAGTCATTTTTGGTCGAACCGTCCTGGCAAACTATGGCTTCCGGTGCCAATGGCAAGACTGTTTTTTGATCCGGGTGAGCAATGCATGCTGCCATTAACTGGTGGTAGTGAGCTTCGTTGGCCTTTCCCTTATTTTTAGTACAGCACTCCTGACAAGGTTTTTTATTATTGCAGGAGTAAAATAGCCCAGTTCCATCGATCGGGAGCAAGTAGTGATTTTTCAAGTTCCCGCAGTGAAATTCGAATGCCTTCAGTAATCCGCCCCTTTGGACGTTAGACAGCAATGTCTTAAAAGGCTTTTTGAACTCTACGGGATCTATTGGATCCAGGATTTCCCGCATACTGGTATCACAGGGAGCACGTTTTTTTATCTGATACAGGTGCTCAAGGTTATGCCTTACTTCTTGCTCTGTTTTATCACGCTCAAACGAGAGGAGCGATGGGTACTTGAGATGCATCATGGCAAAAGCGGACATGGAGGCATCATGTATTGTTATTTTTCTGGAATCCTTGTTTGGTCGGACATCTGGAATTTGCTCATAACTTTCAGAAATCGTAGTAATTAAACTGTTTGCACAAAGATGCTTACGACTTTTTTGGAATGGATAAGCCATGAGAGACAGCCATTGATAAAGTATCCCTATCAAAAGTAGACGTTATTTTGTGCGAAATCACTCCATTTGGAATTTACTGTAAGCCTTGCTGTTGCAGTGATTTAATTGATGTCACGGGAATAGCTGTGGCTTTACCCTTGAGCAAATTGCCGAAATACTTGAAATTAGATATCAAACTGCTTCTCAGTGGATTGATGATTGGGAAGAATATGGTATTCGTGCCTTGTACAAGGGGCATGGTGGCGGTAGGCCGTGCATATATGACGAATCCGAAGTGCAACGCATAAAAGAATTAGTGGCTGAAGAGCCTCGTCGCTTATCGTATGTCAAATCCAAGATCGAGGATGAAACCGGTAAATCTTCATCAAAAATTACTCTGGCAAACATTGTAAAAAAGCAGGGCTGGTTTACAAAAGACTCCGTAAATCATGCAAACATAAACGGGACGAAGAGCAATTCCATGACTGTAAAACTGCTCTGAAAGATGCCCAGGAAGCCGAGAGCAAAGGGTTAATCAATTTATTTTATTTTGATGAGTCCGGCTTTACCCAGGAACCTTGTGTGCCATACGGTTGGCAGGAAAAAGGAAAGCAGCTCAGAATACCATCAGTCAAAAGTAAACGCATCAACGTACTGGGGTTTATGAACCGAAGCTGTGAGCTATTTCATTATCCTGTTGTGGGTTCAGTGAATAGCGATACGGTGATTGCGGCCTTTGATGACTTTGCAGAGAAAATGGCAGATGAAAAATACAGCTCAAATGATCGTTACACGGTAGTTATGGTGGATAATGCCAGCATTCACACCAGCAAAAAGTTTTGTGCCAGAATTGATGACTGGATGATTGAAAAGAAATTGCTGGTCTGCTTTCTGCCAACATATTCACCTGAGCTCAACCTGATTGAAATCCTGTGGAGGAAAATAAAGTATGAATGGCTCAACCTCTTGTCAATCAAGAGCTTTGCGGAATTTGAAAAAGAAGTTGAACGGGTGCTTTTTTCATTTGGAGAGGAGTATATGATCTCATTTTCTAATACTGTCCGACTGGATGGTTAAATTATTCGAAAGCAATCTATACACTACTTATAACTTGAAAAAAAATAAAAGTGGTTAATAGTTTACTTTTCTTAACATTGTTTTTTTTAATGGGCTGTTTTTGTTATGAAATTTAAACTATCTTGTTTTTTATCCTTTTATATGGTGATGGTGTTTTTTTTAAGTAAAGCACATGCTGGCTTTGTGTATGAAGTTTTATTTGATTCTGATCAATATGAAGATTTTAAATATTTGTTTATAGATAAAGATGATGGTGCTGATTTAGTTTTTGGTAAAGGTGAAGAGGTATTTTATTATAAAATGGTTGATAAAATAGTTATGGATGATGATAGTGTTGTTGTTTATAAAGATGAACACAGTTCTTCAAAACTAGTCAGTGATCCTGGGATTCAAGTCACTGATAAGGTTGTTTTTTTGACAATAGACCTTGAGAGACAATTTTTTTCAGAGAAGATCAATTGTGGTACGAAGGAAAACCCTACGCCACCTGATTCAAATGAACCTCGGCTGTTAATAATGAATAAAGAAGGCAAGGCTCGAAGGTTTCAGGTCTGGTATAAAGAATTCTATCAAGGAGAAGATGAACAGGTAGATAGTATTGACCTGGCAAAATTTTGCGTCTTATATGGTGATTTTGTAGGTTCTACTGAATCTGCTGATGCTTTCAATCTAACTGTAAACCTGGATGTTAAAAAAAATGAATTCTTCGCCAGACTGGAAGAAAATATTCCAGGAGAGGACGGATTTCAAATTGTCTATGACCTGTGTATCAATGAAGAAGATAGCGAAGATGAAGGAGAGGACTCTCTACCAGCTACTCAAAAGGTTGACACAGAAGATCAGTACTCGGATGAGAGTGAGGAAGACAAAGAAGGAAGTGGTAGTGATGAAGACGAAGGAGAGGACTATCTACCAGCTACTCAACAGGTTAAGCCAGAACATCAATCATCTGATGAAAATGAGGAATATGAAGAAAGAAGTGGTAGTGATGAAGATGAAGGAGAGGGCTATCTACCAGCTACTCAACAGATTAAGCCAGAACATCAATCATCTGATGAAAATGAGGAATATGAAGAAAGAATTGATGAAACTAAAGATTATATAGAACCAAGCCAGAAACAACCTTCATATGATTTCGAATCTGATAATCAATCTCCTGAATCTAGCCAGAGCGATATAGTTGCTGATATATTGGGATTTTCAGAAACTGATAGTAAAAATAAATCATCTGGAATTAATGAAGATAATATCACTAATCGAAAAAGGAAAAGAGTTGACTCTTCCAGTTTTTCAAATGAATAATAGATAATATAGTATTTTTAAGTTGTTAGCTTATTTTTAAGCTAACAACTCTTTCATCTATAAATAGTGAAAATTTATTCTATTAAATAGTTGAACACGAGAGCGAAAAGCTCTTGATTGTCAATAAGGGCTAGTGCTTATTCTCTCTGTAATGAAAAACAATAAAAATAGCGTATCTATCAATACTCAGGTTGTTGGTATCCTGCCATGGCCATCTTTTCAAAATCTGTATTATTTGATGCTGTCCTTTGGCGGTTGGGAGGAAGAACTCCCCAGGTTTACTACGGTTGTTATTTGTACTGATTAAAATACAGACTATTGGTCAATAGGTTTTTCTTCTGAAAATAATCAGATTGATAAAACATTTTAGTATTTTAAATACAAATTAATGAAAACAGACTGAAAAATAGTGGCAGTGACGCTCCCAATGAAAATCTCCCGTAGTTTTATTGCTGATACGTTGGCATTGATGACCTTTACTTTTGTTACCGGCATGATGGTTGAGGTAGGTATTGCCGGGTTTACCCTGATTCAGTCCCTGATTTCCAGAATGTTATGCATTCCAGTAAACCTGGGCACGGCACGCCCCTATGGTATGTACCGTGATTTCATCACAAGGCTTGTCAGCCGGTGGGTTCCTGGTCAGGCCCTGCAGGGGGTTTGCTCTGATATAGTGGCTTATATCAGCTTTCAGTTACCACTCTATGTTGTGATCCTTCTTGTTGCAGGCAGTTCCTGGTCTGATATTGGGACTGCATCAGTAAGCCAACTGGCAGCCCTGTTTGTTTTGGGACGACCCTATGGCCTGTGGCTGGAGTTTTGCCGAAGCAGGGTGGGAATTCCAGCCAGACTAGCTTTGAATAATAAATAAACAGGATTCAGAGTGAATCAGGGCACATGATAGCCTATTGCACGGCTGGGGTCGTGTTGGAGCCAGATTTTATTAAGCCAGCTTTCGGAACCCAGCCAGTCAAGTACCCACTTGAGGCCATTACCCATATTTTCCTGGTTCCAGGCCAACAGGCAGCCATCGTTATATTGAAGCGCATTAACCTGTTTTTTCACCAGCAGGCCCTGTTCGATATAGGGCTGGACGAAGTGGCTGGGTAAGATGGTAACGCCAAGTCCCCTTAACAAACACTCAATGGCAGCTCGAAAACTGGGAACCATCAATACCTGCTGATTATCCAGTAACAAGTTATAGCCTTTACTGAATACACGAGAAGTATCTTGTATGCAGATAGAGCGGAACTCATGGAGCATCTCCGGCGATAAGGCTTCATCGATCGTAGCCAATGGGTGTTCTCGGGAGACAACAAAGTCCCAGGATAAAGGTCCCATTGAGCGCCAGGCAAACCGCTCATTACCCTGGATGGTGTCTGGAATGGTGATGGGAGCCCCAATGACTAACTGACAACGACCATGAAAAAGAGCATCCCATGAGCCGTTGTACACTTCCGTATTTATAACCAACTCTGTTTCAGGGCGTACATCCTGCAAGTCGCTGATCAGATCATAGATTTTGCCCTGGTTAACCACATTATCAAGGGCTATGCATAATTCTTTTTCCCACCCTGATGCCATTTGGCGGGTACTGCTTTCAAGGTCTTCCAGAGACTTTAACAGAGTGGCAGTATGCTTGATAAAGTGCTCGCCTGCCGGGGTCAGTTGAACCCGTTTGCTATCGCGAAGAAACAACTGCACTCCCAACCGGTCTTCCAGTTTGCGAACGGTATAACTTATCGCTGAAGGTACTTTGTGAAGGTGTTTAGCGGCTGCTGTAAAATTCCGAAAGTGGGCAACAGCCCGTACAATCTCAAGGGTTTCCGTAGGAATCATTTCTAGTACTTAATTCTGGTGCTGCCCGTAGGGGCTGTTGACGTTTGATCGTGAGCTCAGTGACTCGTAAAGCGGTTTTCCGCAAGGCGGACTGGTGCAGGCATAGTTATTCTACGTCAAGCAAGTCCAACGCAGTCGGAAAGCCGCTTTACGAGCCACCCGAAGGGCCAAAACCAGCGATTTTGTGTCGTCGTTGCAGTAGCTTGAAAGACGTGAGTATTCCTGCGCTACTGCGTCTAGCCACAAAACCGCTGATTTTGGCTGAGCACACGAGCAAACGTCAACAGCCCCTAACATATACAATTAAATATTAATGCCAAGTACCTTTGTTAAAAGGGAGAAATAATGCTCTTTTTTATTTCTGGTTTCTCGCTCACCGGATAACCTGGAAATCAAGAATCTGTCTGTTCATTATGTCGTCAAAAAAAGTGAATGCTCATCCAAATATTGTCATTGTACCCGGACTCAAGTCCTTTGTAGTATTACGCCCTCGCTTAAACCGGTGGTATTGGCGGGAACCAATACTGCAACCTTGTCAAAGCGAATGGACTACTCCTGTTGCCTGTTCTTGTAGTCTCATAAGCTTGAATGAGGGCGATTGAGTCAGTAGCTATGCTACTCACTCAGGTGGATGATCAGCAAAAGCCCCTGTTATCACAGGGGTTTTTTGTATCTATAGACTTTTCCTATCCGCTGGTTTGACTAATATATACTTTTAAAACTGCCAGCGACATGATCTCTGATTAGTGCATCATTTCAATGCCCTTGACATGCAGTCCCGTTCCCAGGCTGGAGCCCGGGAACGAGAGGAAAAAATATCACCTATCAATTGCATTGAAATGATGTACTAGGCTGGCACCTGAAAAGGGTTGAATCATGACCTCTGATATCCTGAAGCGTTGTCGTCTTGCCTTGCAGTTAATGGATCTTACCTCTCTGAACGAAGACGACACGCCAGAAACCATTATTGCGCTGTGTAAACAGGCAAAAACAGAAGCAGGACATCCTGCGGCAGTCTGTGTATATCCACAGTTTGTGCCTGTTGCTAAAAAAACACTGGCAGAGCTGGGGTTGAATGATATGACGGTTGCAACTGTCACTAACTTCCCTGATGGGAAAGAGGATGTGAGTCAGGCTGTTGCAGAAACCCGCTCAGCCGTAGCAGCTGGTGCAGATGAAGTGGATGTGGTTTTCCCATACCGTGCTTTGGTTGCCGGAAATGACTCTATCGGTGGGGAGCTGGTTCGCTGCTGCAAAGAAGCCTGTGGAGACAAGGCTCTGCTAAAAGTCATTATTGAAACCGGAGAGTTAAAAGACACTCAATTGATACGCAAGGCCAGTGATATTTGTATCAATGCCGGGGCAGACTTTATCAAAACATCCACAGGCAAAGTAAAACAGAATGCAACACTTGAGTCTGCCCGGATTATGCTGGAGGCCATTCGGGATAGTGGTAAAACGGATGTTGGCTTTAAGCCTGCCGGAGGTATTCGGACAGCTGAAGAGGCGACAGCCCATCTTGAGTTAGCCGAGGAAATCCTTGGGGAAGACTGGATTGACCGCAGCCACTACCGGTTTGGAGCCAGTAGCCTGTTGGGCAATTTATTAGTGACTTTGGGGTTAAAAAGCGGAAAAGAAGACACCTCAGGTTATTAAATGTCGTTAAAAAATGATGTAAATTCGGCCAGTTTTTTTGCATTTAGGTACTTTTCACTGTCTCCATAGGGAAAGATTCTGGGTAATATTGTGTAAATCTTATGAATTTTGAACAGGTGCCGTTTATGAAACGAGCAGTCGTTCTGGTAATGGATTCTTTTGGCATCGGTGCGGCGGATGACGCTGACAAGTTTGGTGATGCCGGGTCCAATACCATTGGTAGTATTGCTAAAGCATGTGCAGAAGGCCGTGCTGATGATGGACAGGAGTACGATCGTACAGGTCCATTGAAGTTACCTACCCTATCCAGCCTCGGGTTAGTGCATGCTGCCCGGGAGTCCTCTGGAGCATTTCCGGCAGGAATGGATACCGGCATTGAGGTTAAAGGCGCTTACGGCTTTGCCAGCGAAATCTCAAGTGGTAAGGACACACCCAGTGGCCACTGGGAAATGGCGGGTGTTCCCGTGCTGTTTGACTGGGGTTATTTCTCCGATCATAGCAACAGCTTCCCTCAGGAGTTGCTGGATGCATTGGTAGAGAAAGCCAATCTACCGGGTGTCCTGGGTAACTGCCATGCCTCAGGAACAACCATCATTGCAGAGCTGGGTGAAGAGCACATGCGTACAGGCAAGCCAATTGTCTATACGTCAGCTGATAGTGTATTCCAGATTGCCTGCCATGAAGAGAGTTATGGCCTGGATCGTTTGTATGAACTGTGCCAGATAACCCGTGAATTACTTGATTCCTATAACATTGGTCGAGTCATTGCGCGTCCTTTCACTGGCAAAGATGCCAGTGACTTTAAACGTACAGGCAATCGCCGGGACTACTCTGTGCTTCCCCCTGCCCCAACCGTTCTGGATAAACTGGTTGAAACCGGTGGTGAAGTGATCAGTATCGGTAAAATCGCTGATATTTTTGCCCATCAGGGTATCACCAGCAAAGTTAAGGCAACCGGTATTCCTGCGCTGTTTGATGCCACCATGAAGGCGATGGATACCGCAGGTGATCGGAGCATTGTCTTTACCAATTTTGTGGATTTTGACTCTGCTTACGGCCATCGTCGTGATGTGGCAGGATATGCAGGAGCCCTGGAATATCTGGATAGCCGTCTTCCCGAACTGCTGGAGAAAATGCAGGAGGATGACGTTCTGGTGATTACCGCAGATCATGGTTGTGATCCCACCTGGCATGGCACTGACCACACCCGCGAATATATCCCTGTTCTGGTGTTTGGTAAAAAAGTACCCTCCGGATTCCTCGGCAAGCGAGAGACCTTTGCTGATATTGGCCAAAGCCTGGCAAGCTACTTTGGGCTTGAAGCCATGGACTATGGCAAATCCTTCCTGAATTAATTTCAATACAATCATTGATATTAGCTCTGGCTTATATATGGTTTCAATGAGTTGGGCGGGTTCCTGACTCGTTACCAGGCTCTCAAGGTTATCGCGAAAGTCTGAGTTTTTTCCGTCGTCATCTCTGTAAAGGATGGCGGCGCCAGGTCTGTTCCAGACTGTTGCGATACCCTTAGGGCGTTGGGAACGAGAGTAAAAGTTCTACTTGTCAATTTCGTTACCAGGCCAAGGCTTTTTCCGTTATTTCCGAGGTGTAACCATTGACTCCCCATATTAATGCCAAGCCGGGTTCGTTTTCTGATATTTGCCTGATGCCAGGTGATCCCCTGAGAGCCAAGTATATTGCCGAAAATTTTCTGGAAGGGGCTGAGCTGGTTAATGATGTCCGCAACATGTTTGGATATACCGGCTATTACAGAGACAGAAAAGTGTCTGTAATGGGATCGGGTATGGGAATTCCCTCTGCTTCGATTTACTATAAAGAACTGATTACCGAATACGGTGTGGATAAAATCATTCGCATTGGCTCCTGTGGTGCTATTTCGGAAGATGTTGAATTAAGAGATATCATCATTGCTATGGGAGCCTGCACGGATTCCAAGGTAAACAGGATTCGCTTTAAAGACCATGACTTTGCTGCAATTGCGGATTTTAGCTTGATGGAAAAAGCGATAAAGGCCGCCCGTGCCAAAGAGATGCCTGTTCAGGTGGGCAATATCTTTTCTGCTGATCTTTTCTACACTCCTGAAGAGGAAATGTTCGATATCATGGAAAAGTACGGTATTCTCGGGGTAGATATGGAAGCGGCAGGTTTGTATGGAAAGTGTGCGGAATACGGTGCTAAGGGTCTGACGATTTGTACGGTCAGTGACCATATTCGTAAGGGTGAGCATCTGACACCTGAAGAACGTCAAGTGTCATTTAATGAGATGATTGATGTTGCCCTGAGTTCTGTTCTTATAGATTAGCCTGGATCTTTCATAAGCTCATGGAGTAGATCATTCAGGTATCTATGATTTATTAGAGAAAACTTTTATTAAATAGATAAAAGTAAAAGGCTTCCTTAATGGAAGCCATGAAAATACGTTTTTATTATTTAAAAGTTATATCTCAGGGAGTAAATCATAGCATTCTGGTAAGAGTTTGAACCCAGCTTATTATCGGCATAACGATATTGTATGCCAGCAGTAATATGGTTAGTGGCATTCCACCAAAGGGCTACTGCACCATTAACACCATTCTTTTCCCCACTGCCATCTTCGTTCTTGCTATAGTCTTCGGAACGGTTAAATTCATATTCATGCCAGTTAGTTAGCATTAAGTCTTGATCTGCCAACTTGAAGTTATACCCTAATACCCAGCCGGCAACATAACCATTCGAACCACTAAAGAAGGTACTTTGAGTATTATTTGCAGCAAGGAAAGGCTTAAAGAATAAGTTATCATTCTGATAATTATAACCAATACCTAATAACCGATTTTGCTCGCTAAAACCATGGCTTTCAGTATCGTAAATATGACCATAGAGGTTAAACCCTGTGTTACCAAGATAATAGCGAATGGTTCCTTTTAATGCAGTACGACGGCCATCGCCATCCTCCTCTTCATTTTTTTTATGAGGGTTTTCCAGATCGGCAAAGCCGTAAATTTCTCCCCAACTAAATCCAGCCCCCCCTTCAAGCTCTAAATAGGTGAAATCTTTTTTTCCGGAGCGGTGCTCTGTGCCATTGGACCAATCAAGACGATTTATACTAACGTTGCCGAAACCGTATTGATAGTCAGAGCTGGCAATAGAAGAGAATCCAGCGGATAGTATAGTAGCGACAACTGTCGTGTTTCGTAAAAGCCCCATAAGACCTCTTTCCTTATGTATTTATCTGGAAACTTATGGGGGTTTAACGTATAGGATTTATGGCGATATTAATATAGTGGTTAATCCTTGGGAGAGAGGGGAATTTATTAACCATATACCAAATAACAGCATCAGGAATCAGAATTTGTATGTAATATCAAAGTAATGACTTGTACCCGTTGATTTAAGAACCTTACTGTCATCTTTGATCAGATAGATGTCTTTATAAAGCTTTAATCCATAGCCCACTGCAAAGTGTTCAGAATGCCAGTACAAGCCACTAAATATACAGCCTCCATGATTGGTTTGTGAGTTTCCCTCAAACTCGTCCTTAGCCCCAAACTGATAGTCAATATAGCCCTGATAAGATAAAAAGCTGCTGTTACTAAAGGTATAAAAAGGTTTGAACCAATTGGTTGAAACCTGATAGCCATTCCATTTTTTCTTATTTATGTCATATAAACCATAAATGTTAAAACCTGTTTTTCCGAGCCAGGGCACCATAATATCGGAGCCTAATCCCCAAAAAGACTTATTGACAGGTTCATACTCACTGTTTTTTTCATACCCTCCTGACCAGTTAAATAAAGTTGCGATATAAAGCTCTTTAACCGGACCAAAGGAAAAGTCTTTACCAGAAATAGCATCAAGGGAAAACCTTGGGGCAAGTTTGGCAAAGATTTTTTCCTTATCCTTTTTATCACTACAACTATGATTATTTAGATTAAATATATCTACATAGCCGTATAGATCAAAAAATCCTGAACGGCCACCAAACTCCATTTCAAGATAGTCATGCCCGGAGTGATCAGACTCTTTTCTTGGTAACTCCTTCAATGCATACATCAGGTTAAATTGAAGCCACTTATAGTCGTTCTTTCGTAGATCATCATTATAGTCTTCAGCCAGTACCTCAACAGGATTGAATACCACAGGTATAAGAAAACCACATAATAGTAATGACCTTCTATATAAGATGTTATCCACTTTAATACCTCAATACTTAATAAACGACAATAGATGTTAAAAATGATAAGTAATAAAATAGGTGTCGTGTTTTTGTTATGGGAAAGTTTAGATGGATAGTCGGAGAATTACTAAATAGTAATAAATTGTTTTATTTGGTGAGTGATATTAAGTTTTTGGGCATATAAATACTGATTGGTTAGCTGTGTATTTCTGACTATAGTGCGTTACTTTAAATTACCTCAGGGCTACTGTTAACAATGTCTATAAGCCAGCCGGATCTATCTGAATACGATGTGGTTATTATTGGGGCTGGTGCCTCAGGATTGATGTGTGCATTAACTGCCGGAAAGCGCGGTAAAAAAGTTTTGGTCATTGATCATGCCAATAAGATGGCTAAAAAGATCCTGATTTCCGGTGGAGGGCGTTGTAATTTCACCAACTTATACACAACTTCGGATAACTACCTTTCAGAAAATCCCCACTTCTGCAAATCAGCCCTGGCAAGATATACACAGTGGGATTTCCAGGCGCTTGTGGATAAGTATCGAATTGCCTGGCATGAGAAAAAACTGGGTCAGCTATTTTGTGATAACCGTTCCAGGGATATTGTTGACCTGTTGATTGAAGAGTGTAAAGAAGCGGGTGTAACCATTCGCTTGAAAACATCACTTCAGGCTATAAAACCAGTAGAAAATGGCTATAGATTAAATACATCCCTTGGCAAATTGAGCGGCAGTTCTCTTGTGGTGGCTACCGGAGGATTGTCATTCCCAACCATGGGAGCCACAGGGTTGGGTTATGAGCTGGCGGAACAATTTGGTCATTGTCTGGTAAAGCAAAGGCCAGCGCTGGTTCCATTGACCTGTTCAAAGAGCTGGTTAAGTCATTTTGCAGAACTTTCGGGTGTAAGCGCTGATGTATTGGCTCGTTGTAACGGGCAGAGCTTTAGGGAAAATGTCCTGTTTACCCATAAAGGACTCAGTGGGCCAGCCATCTTACAGATTTCTTCATTTTGGCAAAAAGGCGACACTATCTCTATAAACTGGTTACCCCACTGTAAGATTGACCATTGGCTGAATCTGGCAAGAAATGATCGCCCAAAAGCAGAGTTCCAGTCTGTTTTGGCAAGCATCCTGACTCGAAGATTGGCCCAGGCGCTTTGCCAATATGGCTCCCTGGGCATTCTGGTTACTCAAGGGAAAAAAATAATGGGACAGTTTAGCCAGGCAGAGTTGGAAGAAGTCGCAAAGGAACTTGAAGACTGGCAAATACAACCGACAGGAACTGAGGGTTATAAAAAGGCAGAGGTGACATTAGGCGGAGTTGCTACCGATGCAATTTCTTCTAAAACCTTTGAGAGCAAACTTCAGCCAGGACTTTTCTTTGTGGGAGAAGTGTTGGATGTTACAGGCCATTTAGGTGGATTTAACTTTCAGTGGGCCTGGGCTTCGGGTTATTGTGCCGGACTTCATGTTTAGGAACTGCGAAATGAAATTTGTTAACCGCTGCGTTGTTACCCTTAAGCCGAGGAAAGCCTTTATAGACTGGGCAACAGGGTTGGGAGCCGAGTTACCGGAAGACTGGTCATTTGAAGGTGGTGCCTACCTTTTGAATGAACAGGAAACAGAGGAAGCGCTGCTGGCTGATATTAGCCAGCAGTCCCGGAAAATACTGGAAAATGAATTGTCAGTGTGGACTGAAGATCGCAGCCAATGGCCGGAGCCATTGGATCATAGACAGTTGCAGTCTTTTTTTGAGCTGTATATTGCTGTAGCCGCTTTTGACTTGGGAAACGAGTCTTTGCTTAGAGCGGATATCAGTGATATTCAGGTATTTTAAGCGTCATCACATCGTTTAAAGAGTATTCCATAGTGTCTCAAAAATAATTTGCTGGGCGGTGGCAATTTCCTGTGAATCAATGACTACAGCGACAGGGTAATCCCTGGAGGCCAGGGAGATCATAGCAACCTTTGGAGGATAGATTGCAATATAGCTGGCATCTATATGACCCTTGGCGTCTATCCATTTTCGTTCAGATAACTCAGCATCCTCTCCCCCTTCGCCAATAGCAATAACCCTGACGTTTATTTTCCTACGTATTCTCTGCTGGGTATAGTTTGGAAATGGACGATAGAGATGCTGACGAATCAGTTTAGAGGAGAAGACATTGTAGGATTTGTTCTCCTGTTGCTCCACAGTATTAAGAATATCTTTGAGTACAAACTCTATACCTGTATCGCCTTCATAGAAACGGACATTGCCAGGGTTAAAGTCAGGCTTCAGGTGATTAAGCTGGGGGATCAGGGTTGTTTTCATTTCTTCTATGCCCTGCTCAAGAGCCTGACGTTTTTCCTTGGCCAGCTCCAGTAAAACCTCCGGTGGTTCGGCGCAAAAGACTCTGCGCTTTCCTTTCGGGAAATAGCTGACAACGCCCTTACTGGCAAGCTCCTTAAGGGTTTCGTAGGTGGTGCCACGGTTAATATCAGCACTGGTTGCAATATCCCGGATGGAGGCAGTTCCAAGCTTTAGAAGAGACAGGTAAATGCTGATTTCTCGCTGGCTAAGTCCCAGCTGTTCAAGTATATCCAGGTTCATTATTGTCAATAATCTTATGACAAGAGCTCTTGTATTTTCTTCAATGGGTAATAATCTAGGCGTTATATTGTCGGGGACTGTCACTAAAGTCCATCCTTTTATTATTTGACAGCTAAACCCTTTAGGTAAAGGCTGCAATGCCCTGGTAAAATCAAAAGTGGCCGAATAGGCAACATTTCAGAGGCTGGTGGCAAAAGGAATGCCCGCCCATTGGATTTGGAAAAGATAAAATAAATAGTATTTTGAGCTTCTTTAATCCGTTGGTTTTGCTTTATTTGCAGTCAAGAAATAGAAGTTTAGGTAAAGAATTCCAGAGAACAGATCCATGAGAACAGATATAGTCATCCTTGCTGCTGGTCAAGGCAGTAGAATGAAATCCGGTTTGCCCAAGGTTTTGCACCCTATTGCCGGGAAGCCTATGCTGGAGCACGTTATTAGTGCTGCAAGAAAGACTCAGCAAAAGGTTGGGCAAGGTGCAATTCATGTGGTCATAGGCCATGGTGCAGGGCAGGTTCAGGAGAAATTGCGCCATCATACTGTTAACTGGGTACAACAAACGGAGCAGTTGGGTACTGGTCATGCCGTTAAGCAGGCACTGCCGGGTCTCGAAGGAGCGGATGTTGTTCTGGTTTTATACGGTGATGTGCCACTGATTAATGCCACCACATTACAGTTGCTGGCAGCGGCCTGTAATGGTGAGCATCTGGCTCTTTTAACGGTGAATATGCCCAATCCATCGGGTTATGGCCGGATTGTTCGTGACGCCATGGGGAATATCCAGGCCATCGTAGAGCAAAAGGATGCAAACCCGGAACAGCTGGCTATTGATGAAGTGAATACCGGCATTATGGCTATCCCGGGTCACCGTATAAATGACTGGATCTCTGGCCTTGATAACGAAAATGCCCAGCAAGAATATTATCTGACAGATATTGTGGCAAAAGCCGTTAGTGAAGGAGCTACAGTGGTACATGCCCAGCCAGGGAAACTAACCGAGGTGCAGGGTGTTAATAGCCGCTTGCAACTGAGCAGTCTGGAAAGGCAATACCAAAAGCAGTGTGCTGAGGTCATGATGGCGGAGGGAGTGACTATTATTGATCCTCACCGTATTGATTTCCGTGGAGAGATTTCAGTTGGCAGGGATGTGCTGCTGGATATCAATGTAGTACTGGAGGGCGAGGTGACCCTGGGCAGTAATGTTGTTATTGAACCGGGCTGCATTATTCGAAACTCTAAAATTGCTGACGGTGTTGTTATTAAGGCGCACTCGATTCTTGAGAATGCCATCGTTTCAGAAGACTGTGAGGTTGGCCCCTTTGCCCGCCTGAGACCTGGTGCTGAACTTGCAGAAAAAGCAAGGGTAGGTAACTTTGTTGAAATCAAGAAATCAACCATTGGCAGAGGTTCTAAAGTTAATCACCTGACTTATGTTGGGGATGCCGAGGTTGGAACGGATGTCAATGTTGGTGCTGGTACAGTGACCTGTAATTACGATGGCGTTAATAAACACAAGACAGTGATTGGTGATGGTGCATTTATTGGCACCAATAGCTCTCTTGTTGCACCGGTTACTATTGGCGCATGCGCCACTACAGCAGCCGGTTCTGTGATTACAAAAAATGTTGCTGAACAAGAGTTGGCTGTTGCTCGTGGTCGTCAGCGCAATATAAACGGCTGGAGTCGACCAGTTAAACAAGCAAATTAATGCTGTCAGAAGTAATAACGGAGAACAGATTATGTGTGGCATTGTGGGTGCTGTAGCGCAAAGAGATGTGGCAGCTATTCTTGTAGAAGGTCTTCGTCGTCTTGAATATCGCGGATATGATTCGGCTGGAGTAGCTGTTATAGATGGCAATGGCAGCATGAATCGACTGAGGAGGGCTGGCAAGGTTTCAGAGCTCAGTGAGGCTATTAAGGAGTCCCCGGTCCACGGCGGCACAGGTATTGCCCATACTCGCTGGGCAACCCATGGCGAACCCAGTGAGCGAAATGCACACCCACATGTATCTGGCGAAAATATTGCTGTTGTACATAACGGTATTATTGAAAACCATGAAATTTTAAGACGTTTTCTTAGCGAGCAAGGGTATCCATTCGACTCGGATACGGATACAGAAGTTATTGCCCACCTGGTTAACCATGAGCTTAAAGCCAGCGAATCTCTTCTGGAAGCTGTACAGAAAGCTGTACGGCAATTGGAAGGTGCTTATGGCATGGTTGTGATGGATCGCAAGGATCCCGAGCGCCTGGTGGTTGCCCGGTCAGGCAGCCCTCTGGTGATTGGTGTGGGTATTGGTGAGCACTTTATAGCTTCTGACCAGCTGGCTCTTTTCCCGGTAACCCGCAAGTTCATTTTCCTGGAAGAAGGGGATGTGGCTGAAGTTACCAGAACCTCTGTAAGCACTCTTGATATTGATGGTCAGGCTGTTGAGCGTCCAGCGAGGGAGAGTGATGTTGAGCATGATGCCGGGGATAAAGGCCCCTATCGTCACTATATGCTCAAGGAGATACATGAACAGCCTGAAGCCATTGCCAACACCCTGGAGGGGCGGCTTGGTGATCAACGCCTGAACCTGTCGTCTCTGGGTAATGCGGCTGCCGACATACTGGAAAGAACACGTTGTGTGCAAATCGTCGCCTGTGGTACCAGTTACCATGCGGGGATGGTGGCTCGTTACTGGTTTGAAGAGTTGGCAGGAATCCCCTGTCGTATAGAGATTGCATCGGAATTCCGTTATCGCAAGTTCTTTGTGCCGGAAGACTGCCTGTTTGTCACCATTTCCCAGTCCGGTGAAACCGCTGACACATTGGCTGCTCTCAGGCTGGCCAAGGAGCAAGGCTATATGGCCAGCCTGAGTATTTGTAACGTACCAGGCTCCTCTATGGTTCGCGAGTCTGACATTGCCTTTATGACCCGTGCTGGTGCTGAAATCGGTGTTGCATCGACCAAGGCATTTACCACCCAGTTAACAGCCCTGCTGATGATGGTCACTGCAATTGGCCGTTATACCGGTATGACAGAGCAGCAAGAGGAAGATATTGTAAAGGCCCTGAGAGAGCTGCCTCATGTTATCAATAATACGTTGGCACTTAGCTCTGATATTGAGGCGATGGCACAGGAGTTTGCTGAAAAGCACCATAGCCTTTTCCTTGGCCGGGGAACCCAATACCCCATTGCCATGGAGGGAGCGCTAAAGCTCAAGGAAATTTCCTATATTCATGCAGAAGCCTATGCTGCGGGTGAACTCAAGCATGGCCCCCTTGCCCTGATTGACAGTGATATGCCGGTTATTGTGGTGGCTCCTAACAATGACTTGCTGGAAAAACTGAAATCCAATATGGAAGAGGTTCGAGCCAGAGGAGGACTTTTATATGTCTTTGCCGACCGTCATGCACGACTGGTGGCCAGTGAAGGTGTAAAAGTATTGCCTGTGGATGAAGTGCCGGAAGTGGTGGCACCCATTCTGTATACCATCCCTCTGCAACTGCTTTCCTATCATGTAGCCGTGATTAAGGGAACGGATGTGGATCAACCCAGAAACCTGGCTAAGTCTGTGACGGTTGAATAAAAAGCAGTTTTAAAACGATAGAGGGCAGGTGTATGGCCTGTTACAGGCCTTACACTGAAGCCTCTCGTGTGATGTGGCAAAACATGAATATTGCTTCAGTCAAAAAGAAGTTAGGACGTTGGAGGTTCTGAAGGGCTTGATTTTGGATTAGGAAAACGCTATTTCCCTCTGAATTTTTATACACGATAGTGGTTTTATAATTATTAAGCCAACCCGCCTTTATCATAAGCGGGATCGTTGGATCTGCTTTTTTGATCTTTTTATATGCTGGTTATTTCTCTATTAATTGGACAGACATATCAGGTTTTATATCAAGCTCTTCAAAGAAACTAATTATAGGATTGAGTGCATGAGCCTTGTCAGTATTTTTTGAATAGATCAGGTAAACATCCTGGCTGATTTGTTCAGTACCTTTAACGGGAAATAACATACCGTTTTCCAGGTAACTTTCCACAAAGGCTTTTGGTAAGTAGGCCGCACCTTTATAGCTAAGGATAAACTCCAGAGCTATGTGGCTTTGTGCTGTATGTAAAATGGGTGCGACAGGCTCAGCAAACAGCCGGGCCTGCTGCAGATTGAACGCAGTCCCCCAGTCAACAAATACATGCCCGATTTGAGGCACCTCCTCGAGTGTTTGATCAGGACTGTTACAAACCATTATTAATTCAAGTGAGCCGATCTTTTTAGAATCAAGATCAATATTGGTAGGCGCATCCAGGGTGGCAAAAATGTCAATTCTTCCACCAAGAAGTGCCCGAATCAAATATTGGGGCGGATTGATCTCTGTCCGTAAATAGGTGTTTGGAAACTGTTCACAGAGTTTCGGTAATACAGATTTAAGAAAGGTGTCCCATAGATTTGACGTTCCACCAAGAGATAATTGAAGATTTTGTTGTTTAGGAATACCTATTTCCTGAACAGTTAATTGCCAAGATGCGAGAAGGTTTTCAGCATGGGGAAGCAGGCGTTCTCCAGCAGGAGTGAGCAGTATATTGTTTCGTTGTCGAGTAAATAATGTGACTCCCAAAAGCTCTTCCAGCTGTTTGATTCTCGAACTGACCGCAGACTGGGTTAAATAAAGGTTATCTGCTGCATGACCAAAGTGCCTTGTTTTGGCTACTTCCATAAAGGTTCTTAAAAGATCTGTATTCATGGTATTTTTTCGATTAATTTTATTAATTGATAATGACAAAATTTTCCCATTTTACTAACTTAATCTTGTGAATAAAAATAGAAACCTATAGTTTGACGATTATAAATTTCTATCGAAATGACCAAGAAAATTTCTTTTTACTCAGAGTCCAGGTTTTATCCGAATGAACATTTTCCTTACGGTATTGCACGTAGTGGCGAGTTCATTCATACCCATGCAGAGCTTCTTGAGTGTCATGGAAAAGCTTACCAGGCTTTGCATGCGGGTTTGCGAGCACCATCGAATGAAGAGGAAATGTGTTTTTTAGCCGTTTGTCGTGGTGAGCGGGAAGCGACTACAGACCATGAAAAGGCATGGATACGTTTTTGTGAAAAAACAAAAAAGCAACCCTCTGTTTCACCTTTTGGCTGTGGACCGGTGAGCAGTAAAGAGGAGCAGGGTGATTTCCTGGTGGATGATTTGGACCATTAATGGCTGCTGCTGTAAAAATGAAAATCTGTTTTCTTATGTATCCATGGGATCGTATCGACCCAGAAACCGACAGTACCCTGAGACTGATTCACGAAGCGGCCAGCCGCCGTATGACGGTCGCTCTTACTACTGCACACAATCTAACAATCAGGGATACTGTTCCATACGCATTCTGCAATGTCCTGAGAAAGACGGAAAAGGTCAGCGGCAATATACCTGCTTTTTATAAGAGTGCAGAGTTCAAGCGCTGTAAGCTGCCTTTGGCTGGTTTTGATGCCATTATTATGCGGGCAAATCCGCCTTTGGATACAACAGCACTGAATTTTCTGGATTCAGTGAGAAATGATGTGTTCATCATGAATGATCTGGATGGTTTAAGAATTGCCAATAACAAATTGTACCCTGCTTCGTTCAGTGGTGATGCTGCCCGCTTTATTCCCGCCACCCATGTGTCAAAGAGTCAGGAATATCTGGAGCAGGTGCTGGAAGAGTCCAACACTGAAAAAATGATCATGAAGCCTTTAAATGGCTATGGTGGTCAGGGCGTTATAGTTGTTGAGAAAAGTGCCCAGCAGAGCTTCAGGTCTCTACTCGATTTTTATATAGGTGGTGAACAGGGCAATTATGTCATTCTCCAGTAGTTTATCGAGGGAGCAGAAGAGGGTGATGTCAGAATACTGATGCTTAATGGTGAATCTATAGGAGCCATGAAAAGAGTCCCACCGAATAAAGATATCCGTTCCAATATTTCCGCCGGTGGTAAAGAGGTGAAACATCAACTCACCAGAGAAGAAAAGGAACTCTGTAAAGCGCTTGGTCCTCAGCTGGTTCGTGACGGTCTGTATCTGGTAGGACTAGATGTTATTAACGGCAAACTACTTGAGGTTAATGTATTGAGTCCTGGCGGTATTTCACGGATCAACAGACTCAATCGTACCAAGCTACAAAAACCCATCATGGATTTTGTTGAAAATGTGGTTCTGGCCAGAGAAGTCGTGATCGAACGCAAGAATGCATTTCGGAAGGCAATCGAAGATGCTGAAGCTCTCTGAACAACAGATTATTGATCGCATTCATGCAAAGGAGTTGTTCGAATGCGAAATGTTGGATGGCAGCTTCTTTTTGAAGATTGACTCCTATGTGCCAGCCATTTGTACTGCTATACACGCTGGTAGTCGTCTTCGAAAAGGGCTTCATCCAAAATGCGCTTTATCAGAGTCTGAGCGTTATTATGAGGAAGATTCATACACCTGCCAGATGATCCAGGCTATGCCAGTCACATTGATTGGCAATGACTCTCGCTATGAATATGACCTGAACCGGCCCATTGCCACCTGTATTTATAACAAGGCTTGGGGAAAGAACGTATGGCACGCCAAGCCTGGAGCTAAAGATCGTCGGAAAAGTATTGATAAGCATCAGGCATTCTATCGGGTATTGGATAAGTTGGTGCAATCACTGAATGAACAGTTTGGGTCTTCGGTTATCTTTGATGTGCATTCGTATAATTATCTGCGCCGGGATGAACCGGACACACCTACGTTTAACTTAGGTACTGAGCAGCTTGATACCGACCGCTGGCAGCCGGTAATTAATCGTCTGTTAGTACAGCTGAATAAAATTGAGCTGCCAAATTTGCCTGTCACCGCACGTGAGAATACTGTCTTTTATGGTCGGGGTTATATGGCTGCCCATATTAACAGCCGCTTTCAGAATAGCCTGGTGTTGCCATTAGAAGTTAAAAAAATCTATATGGATGAACTCACGGGTGAAGTGTACCCGCTTGTAATGCAAACGCTGGTAGAACAATTCAAGAATACACTGATAGATGTTTCTGCCTTTTTCTCCCGACGTTTTTCTCGTAAGCGTTACCGGAAAAAGGCAGACATGCTTTCTGAGAAGATGGATCCGGCAGTAATAACTGTGGATAGGTTGTTTTTTCAGCTGGCCAGAGGGCTGGAAACCCTTCATTATATTAATCCGATCAATATTGCTGTTGAACGGAAAAAGTTTTTTAAATCGAATGGCAGTGTTAGCCCGACATTTGTTTATCGCCAGCTGGATATAGACCCTTACCTGTTTCGGGAGCAGTTATACCGTCTGCCAGTTGCCGCCATTCGGGATCCGGGAGTTCAAAAACTTTACCGTGACGTTATTGACAGTTACGGAAAAAAAATCGATTTACTGGTTAAAGCGGGTGAGCCGGGTTTTCTCTATGAGTCACTGAAATACTATGGTGAGCCTGGAGCCATTGACAATGGCAATGCTCAATTCATCCTTCATGCCACTGAGCAGGAAGCACCTGCGCCTTTATCCGTTAATACAGAGTTGGCTATTGCCATGTTCAGGGAAGCGGCAGAGCAATGGGGTATGCCTTGCAAGGTCGAAAAAAGCAGCAGGCTGGCAGCAGCGGCAATGGTTTTGAATAACAAAAAAACGGTTCAGATTAGTGCCAACTTGCAAATGACTGAACGTGAAATTCGTGCCCTGATCAACCATGAGCTTGGGGTTCATATGGCTACCACCCTGAATGCCAGTAGCCAGCAGTTAAAAGTATTTGCACTGGGCTTGCCCGGGAATACTTATGCCCAGGAAGGTCTTGCCATTTTAAATGAGTTCCAGTCCGGCAATTTCTCACTGAAGCGACTGAAAGTTCTGGCACTAAGAGTGCTGGCAGTCAGGGAAATGATCAGGCGCAATGATTTCAGGCACACATTCAGTTACCTCCATGAAGAACATATGTTGTCTCAGAATCAGGCATTCAATCTGGCTGTAAGGGTTCATCGGGGAGGCGGTTTTACCAAGGATCACCTTTATCTAAGCGGTGTCAGCAGGGCTTTGGAGTTGGTTAAACAGTGTAGCATAGACAATCTCTATATAGGCAAAACAGGTTTTGAATATCTGGATATCATAAATGAACTGGTTTCACGCCAGTGGGTTACAGCTCCAAAATACTACCCCGAATATCTGAAGCAACCTGTGGAAAGCCCTGTTGAACTCAATTATTTGATGACATGTATTAAACCTGCCCCGTCACAAACGGGGTTGTCTGAAAGGCTATCTCTGGCCTCTTAGGCTTGGGTCGGTCGCGTTGCATAGGCTTTAGCCACAATAAAATGGCTTAACTTCTTGTTTGACAATGATGCTTTGAGAGAATATCTATGTTCCGTTTTGCCCCTCCCTTACTAGGGCTATTCATTTTTGCGCTGGGCAGTGGTTATCTAATGACGATGGTACCATTGCTTGTCAGTAGTCGTGAAGGTGATGGTTTGTTGGCAGGGTATCTGGGAGGTGTTTACTACCTGGGTCTGTTTGCAGGCTCTTTTCGCTCTGAGCGAACGGTTAGTAGAGTTGGCCATATTCGATCTTTTGCTGCATTTATGGCCTTGCTATGCAGTTCAACTCTGGGGTTGGCCATTACAGATTCTATACCCGTTTGGGTAGTGCTCAGGTTTCTGAATGGTTTGGCGGTAGCCGGGATTTTCGTTGTGGTTGAATCATGGCTGCTCTGTGAAAGTGGACAACACAATCGGGGTAGAATACTGGCTATATACATGGTTGCACTTTACGGTGCAAACGCTATAGGACAGTTATTTATCGGGTTTTTTCCTGAAGGCAGTCCATTGGCGTTTGTGCTGATTGGTTTGCTCTTTTCTTTATCTATAGTTCCTCCTTCCTTGGCAAGGGTTCCGAGTCCTGTGCTTGAATCTGCTCCCGGGGTTAATATTATCGAGCTATTCAAGCTGACACCTTCTGCCATGCTAGGTTGCATGATGGGGGGGATGGTGCTTGGTGCCCTGTATGCCCTATTGCCGGTACAACTGCTCGCACAGACGGGTAGTAATGAGACGGTAGGTGTTCTCATGGCTGTCACCATGGCCGGAGGAATGTTACTGCAATATCCGGTTGGGCATTTCTCCGATTTTGTAGACCGTAGAAAGGTTTTGGTAGCCATTAGTGCGGCTGGCAGCTTGTGTTGTCTCATGTACATGTTGCTTGATGGAGCTGGATGGCTGGCCACAGGCCTGCTGTTTTTAATTGGAGGTACCACATTTGCGCTTTATCCGATAGCCATCAGCCATGGTTGCGACCACATGAAGCCAACAGACATTGTGGCAGGAACACAAGGCTTATTGCTCAGCTATAGCCTGGGTTCATGTATTGGGCCGGTGGTGGCAGGATTTTTTATGCACTACTTAAATGGGGGATTGATGCTTTATTTTGTCCTTGTTATGGGGCTGCTTACTCTATTTTTCCTCTTACGCATTCCCTTTCGCCCAGCCATTGTCACTGGCGAGGACCAGGCTTTTGTGGCTGTCACAAGAACAACCCCGGTGGTGGCACAGATTGACCCAAGAAATGAAACTACAGAGCATGGACATCAGAAATAGCGAGCTACAGGCAGAAACTTTATTACTCATAGAGAGCACTGTGCCTTACCCCTTTCAGGAAGCAACTCACGCTTTATTACTCACAATCTCCAGAATCTGTTTCAGCATATTCTCGTGCCGGTCCTGACCTTCTTTCAAGTCGGTTAGTAGCTGGCTGTGATGGTTTTGTTCACGACGTATTTGATAAAGCTGCTCATCGTGATTGCTGAGGCGTTTGTTCACTTGATCAAACCGTCTATCCACCTCGTCGAACCGCTGGTCTACAGCCTCGAATCGCTTATCCACCTCGTCGAATCGCTGATCTACAGCCTCGAATCGCTTATCCACCTCCTCGAATCGCTTATCTACCTCCTCAAATCGCTGGTCTACAGCCTTGAACTGCTTATCCACTTGCTTGAACTGCTTGTTGACGTTATCGAAGCCTTCAGCAACTTCACCCCTTAACTCCGTAAGCTCATCACGGGTTACGAACTCATCAATTTGATTACTGCCCATACAACTACCAGTCAGTTTTGTTATCCGCAGGGTCAGTGTAGGAGTTCCTGTGTCGCCTATCCAGCGGGAGCTGACTTTTTGGACACAGGATTTTTTCGGGTTATTTTTGTGCAACAACCGTCTTAATCACTACTTTTCCAGACATTTTAAAATAAAAGCGTAATCAAAAGCCGCTTCCTCTATCCACTCGTAGCGCTTGCTGGCTCCGGCATGCCCGGAGTGCATTTTTAGATTGAGTAGTAAGGGGTTGTTGTCTGTTTTAAGCGCCCTGAGTTTGGCTACCATTTTTGTGGGTTCCCAATAAGTCACCTGCTCATCCGAGATACCGGAATTGAAGAGCATGGGGGGGTAGTTCTGTGCTGTTATATTGTCATAGGGTGAGTACTGCATAATGTATTCAAAGTCTTCCTTGCGGGTAATGGGGTTACCCCACTCTTCCCACTCTGGAGGTGTTAAGGGCAGGGAGTCATCGTTGATGGTATTGATAACGTCCACAAAAGCGACATCAGCGACAACACAGCCAAATAAATCAGGCCTGAGGTTGGTGACTGCCCCCATTAGTAATCCACCGGCACTGCCACCATTGATGGCGATTTGTCCTTTTGCTGTATAGCCCTGGTTGATCAGGTATTCACAGCTATCAATAAAGTCATAAAAGGTATTCATCTTGTTATGCATTTTGCCATCAAGATACCAGGAGTAGCCCTTATCATCACCACCCCGGATATGGGCAATGGCATAAACAAAGCCTCGATCAATCAGACTGAATATTCTTGAAGAGAAATGGGCCGTCATGCCGTAGCCATAGGAACCATAACCGTAGACAAACGCCTTATTTTTTCCGTTGAGAAGAAGGCCTTTTTTGTGGATCAGGGTAACAGGAACAAGCTCGCCATCACGGGCTTTGGCAAACTCCCTTTTAACAACATAGTTAGAGGCATCATAGTTTGGAATCTGTTTGGTATAGGCTTCCCGGGTTTTGCCGGTTTTCAAGTCCAGCTCAAGTACTTTATTTGGGCTTACAGGCGAGTCGTAATCCAGGCGCACTGTGGAAGCATTGTGATCCCAGTCTCCGGAAAACACCAGGTCATAGGCTTGGTCTGGCATATTGATATAGCTTACATTGCCAGATGACATATCCATCACTGCTATCTCATCAAGAGCTTTTTGATTATTTTTTCGCTCTATTACCAGAAAGCGATTGTAGAATGTTATGCCATTAAGACAGATAGCCTCTTCTTGACCAATAAATTCTTGCCAGTTTTGTTGTGGCCACTTGTCCTGCTCTACAGGGCACTTCATCACTTTATAATTATTTGCCTCACCGAGATTTGTAAGGATATAAAATTCGCCCTTAAAATGGTCAATGTTAAAGGTGACATCATTTTCACCCAAGGCAAACTCATGGAATTGGTCTGTACCCTTTTCAGAGACATATATAACATGGGTAGAGCCTGTCTCAAGATAAAGAAGAAAATAGTTTCTATCATTGGTCTGTGATAATGACATAAACATACTGTCGTATTTTTCAGGCTTTGAAAAAATCAGCTGTTTATGTTCAGGACCTTTATGGATATTAATTTTGTAGAGGTTTTTCCCCCTGGCAAACTCATCCCGTTCGATAATATATAAATGCTCATTATCACCCCAAAGAAATGAACCCGTGCTATTGGCAAACTCCCAGTCAAGATCTTTACCGGTTGCCAGATCCCTGACCTTGATAGCCCTATCCATGGAGCCTGTCAAGTTATAGCCATAGGCAAAATAGGTTTGAGCCCGGTTTGTAGCAGAGGGTCCAAACATATAAAGATCTTTGCCTTCCGCTTCTTTATTGATATCAAAATAAATTTCTTCGGGTGCTTCTTTAGATCGATGTTTCCGGCAGAGGATTTCGTAATCTTTTCCTTTTTCTTCCCGGTAATAATAAAAGTAATCCCCTTTTTTCACAGGCCAGGACTCATCATCCTCCTTTATTCGGGACAGGATTTCATGATAAAGGGTTTTCTCAACCTCTTTATAATCAGCCATCATGTGGTCTTTGTAGGTGTTTTCCTGCTTAATATAGGCAAGAACCTCTGGGTTATCAAAATCCAGGTCACCAGCAATGAATTTTTGCCAGTTTTTGTCCCGTAGCCATTGGTAGTTGTCTATTCTTTCACTGCCATGTTGTCTGATAACAACAGGTTTTTTTAATGCCACAGGTGCTTTCATTTCATCTCCCAGTATGGAAAAACAAACCAAGAATAAGAGTAAACCGGCTCTAATAGGGTTTTTATGGGCAAGATTACTTCGAATACATTCCATAGTCACTGAAAACCGAGGTTTGATTAATAATTTGGTAAGACCTTTAATAGTCGATTATGAGTAATTGTGGTAGTGCGCGGTGAATGTAGCCTTGAATGTATACTCTGTATACAGAGAATAATAATCGAAGAGTATCATGCTTCTTGGAAATATAGCCCCTCTGGGAGTGTGTACTTAAAGGGTGGCATTCATAGCGATGCCGCGTTTATCACCCGGCATCACTATGGGAAATATTTGTCTTTTTTAAAGACTTTTAATGTTTTCTGCTTCCAGTTCAGAAAAGTATTTCAGGGTTTTAACCCTCAATTCCATCGTTGCATCTTCATCACAGATAATCATCGCTTTCTGATGCATTTGCAGCGCTGATACCGTCCATAAATGGTTGACTGAACCTTCTACTGCCGCTTTTAGTGCAAGGGCCTTGTCGGATCCGGTAACCAGGATCATGACTTCCCTGGCATCCATCAAGGTGCCAACACCAATGGTCAAGGAGTGTTTGGGAACCTGGTTGATATCACCATTAAAAAAACGGGAATTGGCCTGACGGGTTTTATCGGTGAGTGTTTTAATGCGGGTTCTGGAGGTCAGGGAAGAGCCAGGCTCATTAAAAGCAATATGACCATCATGACCGACCCCCCCTAAAAACAGCTCGACCCCTCCAGCATTGCGCATTTTTTCTTCATAGCGGTGGCATTCAGCATCAAGGTCACTGGCATTACCATCCAGCAAGTTAATATTGTCGTGGGGGATATCAATGTGCTCAAAAAAGTTATTGAACATGAAGCTTCTGTAAGATTCAGGATGGTCAGTAGGTATGCCTACATATTCATCCATATTAAAAGTGATCACATGTTTAAAACTCACCTGACCATTTTTGTATAGCCGGATTAGCTCGTTATAGGTTGCAAGCGGGGTGCTACCTGTGGGGAGTCCAAGTACAAAGGGCTTTTCCTTTGTTGGAGAAAAATCCTTGATTCTGTCAGCAATGTATTTAGCAGACCATTTGCCCACATCAGACTTGCAAGCCAGAGGAATCAGTCGCATAAGTTTACCTGTAGAAGCTGGGTCATGAAACCGGTTACATTTATGGCTGTAGTTTATCGTCCAGGCCAAACAAGTCAAACTAAGTGAAGTGGCATACCAAGCCGCGCCTGGTTAGAGGCGCCTATATGCATTCCCAGCGGGGGAGAGGGTGTAGGCTTTTTCGAACCACGAAGGACACGAAGGATTTTAAGAAAAGCCTTGGTGTACTTAGTGTTCTTCGTGGTTCCAAAAAAACAGGGCATTGCGCTGAGACTTTCGCGCCACCCTCGGGGAGAGACTGTCGCAAAAGTTATTTTGATTAACCACAGAGGCACAAAGGCACGGAGATTGATTGTTTGAAAATTAAAAAGCTCCGTGTCTCTGTGCCTCCGTGGTGAAAAAAAGAGAAATCAGCCTGTTTTGTATATTCTATATTAAGTTTTGCAACACCCTCGGGGACGCTGGGAACGGGAGGATAGATGCTATTGCCGGAAAGATTCCTTAGTAAAGCACCCGGCAACGTATTGTGCCTTCTATCCCCTTCAGTTTTTCCAGGGCCATATTGCTATGGGCGGCATCCACGTCCATAACGACGTAACCGACATGTTCATTGGTTTGCAGGTATTGACCACTGATATTGATATTATTCTCTGAGAAAAACTGGTTGATAGCACTTAAAACGCCGGGGATATTCCGGTGGATATGAAGTAGCCGGTGCTTTCCGGGGTAGGCGGGCAAAGCCACCTCAGGAAAGTTCACGGAAGACAATGTTGTCCCGTTATCACTGTATAGAACCAGTTTTTCTGCGACCTCCCTGCCAATATTTTGTTGGGCTTCCTGGGTACTCCCTCCGACATGGGGAGTTAGAATAACATTATCGAACCCCTTTAATGGACTAACAAACTCATCATTGTTGGAGTAGGGTTCCTCAGGAAACACGTCAATGGCAGCCCCTAATAACTTACCCTTTTGCAGGGTGGTTACCAAAGCATCAATATCAACAATGGTTCCCCGGGAAGCATTGATAAGGACGCTCCCCTCTCTCATGGCATTGAATTCATCAGTGCCAATCATCCATTGGGTAGCGTCTGTTTCAGGGACGTGAAGGCTCACGACATCAACCATACCTAATAATGTATGTAGCGCATGAACCTGGGTGGCATTGCCAATGGGGAGCCGGTTTACCACATCATAAAAATAAACTTCCATGCCCAGGGATTCAGCCAGTATTCCCAGTTGGCTACCAATATTGCCATAACCTATTATGCCCAGCTTTTTACCCCGGCTTTCATAGGCATCTTTTGCACTTTTTTTCCAGCCTCCTTTATGGGCAAGGGCATTTTTTTCAGGAATTCCACGAAGCAATAAGATGATTTCTGCCAGAACCAGTTCTGCTACGGAGCGGGTATTGGAATAAGGCGCATTGAACACAGGAATCCCCCGGCGGGTTGCCGCTTCAAGGGATACCTGGTTGGTTCCTATACAGAAGCAACCCACAGCCACTAATTTTTTTGCGGCCTCGAAAATTTCATCAGTCAGCTGGGTACGGGAGCGTATTCCAACAAAACGAACATGGGCGATGCGCTCTTTCAGTTCTTCAATAGACAGTGACTGACTAACGTAATCAATGTTGGTATAGCCAGAAGCCTCCAGAATTTCCACTGCTGACGGATGAACACCTTCCAGCAGTAGAAAAGGAATTTTGCTTTTATCCATGGATGTTGCAGGCATGTTGTTAACTCGGGTTTTCTCATTCAGTGATTATTGTTTTAGCTGGAAAATGCCCTTGTACAGCCACCACTCTGTCTGGTGGCTGAGTGATTATGCTTTTATAAAAGGGTTAACCAGGCGATCTATATTCCAATACTGGAGAGTGTGGTTATCACCTGTCGAATGGCTTGGGATAGAGCCGGGTGCTTTTCGCTAAACTTTATGGCCTCTTGCTCCAGTTGTTCATTATAGTCTTGCAGGGGGATGTCACCTTCCGCTTGAGCCAGGGCAAGTTGAATTTCATCGGTGATTTGCCTTAATGTCCCGGCAGTACATTCATCAACAGGCTGTCCCTCCAACATATCGTGAAGATCCTGTATTCGCAGGTGGAGTTCTTCCGGCATGGCTTTCTCCTCTTTAGCTAAAGGCTGGGAGCCTCAGGTGCTGTTGACCCAGTGTATATCAACAGAGCCTCAATGCGAATGATAGCTCTGGCAGTTTATTACGGCCATACTTAGAATTGATATTTCTCTTGTCAACGCTCATCTATGAGAATAGATGCATCGCTTGGATGGATGGGGTATGAAATACAAGCATCGCTGGATTAGTGGAGATCGTATAGACCTGCCTGAGGGTAAGGTTGTTTGTGTTGGCAGGAACTATGCGGCCCATATTAATGAGCTAAATAACCCACTGCCTGATGATCCTGTGCTTTTTATTAAGCCTGGTACCGCTTTAAGCAATATAGAGCGTATTTTATCCCTTCCGAAGCGCAGGGGGGAGATACACTATGAACTGGAAATTGCCTTGCTAATGGAGTCAACGCTTACGGATGCCAGTGAGAGTGACGCGTTAGATGGCATAAAGGCTGTAGGTTTGGCGCTTGACCTGACCTTAAGAGACATTCAGTCAAAGCAGAAAACTAAAGGGCTTCCCTGGGAAGTGGCGAAGGCATTTGATGGTAGCTGTCCGGTTTCCGGCTTTGTGGCGAAAGAGCATATCAATGATCTCTCAACCCTTGAGTTTAGTCTTGAGATAAATGGAGGGTTGAGGCAACAGGGTATGGTGGCCAATATGCTGACATCCATTCCCGGGCTGCTGAGCTATATGAGTCGGCATTTTACTCTTCTGCCCGGAGATATTGTGTTAACAGGGACTCCCGCAGGTGTTGGCCCTTTAGTGGAGGGGGATCAACTGGTATTGTCTATTAGTGATATATTTTCAGTTCAAACCCGGTGTCATTATAAGTAATATCCAGGCTAAAGTACTGCAAGAAACGTCAGATATTGTAAAGAAGCAGGCTTGTAAATAGCGGTAGACAAAAGGATCATGCTTTGCTGTTTTCGATTCAGCGGAGTATGTCATCTTAAGCCAATAGAACCCAGGTAATAAAGGCAGTATTCCATAGTTATTGAGTGGAGACTCCAGTGACAGACTCAAACGCCTCAAGTGGTTTTGGGCTCCATATACTGGTAGCAGAAGATAATCCGGTAAATCAGCTGGTGGCAGAAAAGCTACTTAAAAAGCTGGGCTGTACCTGCGTTATTGCCAATAACGGTAGGGAGGCAATAGGCATGTTAGCCAGTGGAACCTACGATTTGATCCTGATGGATGTGATGATGCCTGAGCTGGACGGGATGTCTGCTACCCGTGAAATCCGTGCCGTAAAAAATGAGACAACCGATATTCCCATAGTCGCTTTTACTGCCAATGCCATGAAGTCAGACCAGGAAGCCTGCTATGCTGCCGGTATGAATGATTTTATATCAAAGCCTGTAACCGTTGATCGAATGAGAGAAATGCTTGCTAAATGGACCGCCATAATCAAGGGCGAAAAGGCCGGATAGAAAGGGTTTTATCATCTGGTTAGTCTACCATACTTTCTGTAAATTCTGACCTTTCCGGTGGGGTTGGTAGCGGGAGGTGAATAAAGTAATACCCATGAGGAGACATTAAATACTTAACGCCATAAATTTACTTAGTATTTTCTGTGGCAGTGTATATTCGGAGAAGCCAAAAATACTAAAGCATGGTTTTTCGAACTCGTGAAGATTAGCCAGCCAAGTCATATATACATCGGGCTTCAGGTCATATAGATAATTACAGAAATTATAAAATTTATTCCTTTTTTCCGAAATACAATTCCTGTAATGGTTAATATCTCTATATTTTCCACTAAATCTCTTTAAGTGGGATCTATCCATGTTAATGGTAATAATACCTATCATAAAAAAAATTACCACACGAGCAATGCTTTCAGTCTCTCTATCATCCTGGGCTACCTTTGCAAGATATAGTATAGATGCAGCTTCCTGCCATGAGACTACAGGCATATCTGCAAAAAATGAATTAAACACTGCTGAAGGGGTATCTAACTTTTTAATGCCATTTTTATGCTTACTTTCATCAATGGCAACTCTTTTTATTTCAAGAAGTTTTTTTTTTGCTTCAGCTAATAAACAAATATCCTGGTGGCCAAGTTTTTTTAATAAACATTGAACTTCGTCTTTACCTGCATAGCAAAAGCTCGTAGTAGTAATTAGGGTATACAAAAGAATAAAGCGCATAATCAACAGTCTGATGAGTCTAATGGCCTAGTGCTACTAAGCGTTAATATCTATACAACCTCCGTTCATCCTGAATTCTGAGTTTGACGAAGAGTTGAATTGAGCCAACATACTTCGATACTTCGTCAGGCTCAGTACCCAGTGCGAATGGTATTTTCTCGCTACGACCAGCTGAGTTCGATAGGCTGTTGGTATGATTATAGTTTGAACGTTTAATTTAAACTTCCCTAGCTCAGATATTTTATAAGCTGCCCCGAACATTATGCTGAGCATGACGACTTTTGGTAACTGCTCCAGCATGGCTCTACCTCTTGCATCCATTCAGTGGTAAGGGGGCTGGTGAAAGAATGCCGTACTGGGGAGTACGGCTAGCTAAAGCATGTCCCTCACGGATCCATCAAACTCCGGTTTTCTATCTGGGTGCCGGTTTAGTACATCAGGTCCCTGATTTGCCGGGTTCTGCCATTATCGTCTATTGCAACAAAGACAAGGCTGGCCTCCGTCAGTTTTGAGGCTCCATGTGGTCCTTCAATCCAGGCCTCCACTTCTACTTTGATGGATGTACGGCCTACTTCAATCACCTGACCATAAAACTCAATTAAATCTCCCATTTTAACGGGTCTTAAAAAGCTCATGGCTCCTATGCTGACTGCTACGACCCTTGTACCTCCCGCCATTTTCCTTGCGGTTAATTCTCCGGCCTGGTCAAGGTGTAAGGCAACCCAGCCGCCGAATACATCTCCAGAGCTATTCACAGAGGTGCTATCAGCCAGCACTTTCAGGGTTAAATCACCTTGTGGACCAGGAATAATATCTGGAGGAGAATCATAAGCCACAGCGTTAATGTTCATAGTTACTCCCTGTTATTATGAAACAAGTACACTCAACGTATTGATTCAGCAATATTAATACCAAGACTTATGTTTCATCTTGGGGCAACAGAACCAAAGAAGAGATGCCTGGTTCTTTGATTTTCGGGGTAATAAAGATTGGGTATAGCCAATGAGTAGAGGATGGTTTTTGTTACAGATATCCCCAGTGTCCCACATGCTTTCAGTCATTTATAAACAGTGATATCAAGCCAAACCATTTGAACTCGTTCCCATACTGCCTGGGAATAAATACCTTCCCCATAGGCCTGGTAAGTACCCAGCCTGATGAAACCCTATATTTCTGACTACTTGCTCAGATGCGCTGCTTCGTTGCAACTCTGGTTACATAGGCCAACTATGCGCCTGCCGTTGCGCCTTGCATCACACCTAATCAATCAGCCAGAAATATAGGATTTCATCAGGCTGGGTACTTATTGATTGGAAGCATTAGTATGCATTAATTCACACTATTGTCATAAAGGCTCTTTATAGTTTCATTCGATATTGAGGTAATGCCCCCTTTCCAGTGACGGAACCACTATCCAGGAGAATGGAAGGATGAAGCTGAAAGCACTGATTTGTACCCTTGCTATAGCAATGAATGCTCAGGTAGCCAAAGCCAGTCAGGTTGATTCCCGGTTACCAGCCTATGACAAATCCAGTGGGGTTTCCGGAAATTTATCCAGTGTTGGCTCAGATACTTTGGCTAATCTTATGACACTCTGGGCAGAAGACTTTAAGCGACAATATCCCAATGTAAATGTCCAGATTCAGGCCGCAGGGTCATCCACAGCTCCTACGGCCCTTTCAGAGGGAACGGCTAATGTGGGACCCATGAGCCGTAAGATGAAAGACCGCGAACTGGAAGCTTTCGAAAAAAAATATGGATATAAACCGACGGCAGTGCCCGTTGCTATTGATGCACTTGCCTTGTTTGTAAATAAGGATAACCCCATTAAAGGATTGACCCTGTCAGAAGTGGACGCCATCTTTTCCTCAACCCTCAAATGTGGGGAAAAAGCTGAAATCAGAACCTGGGGGGATGCCGGGTTATCAGGCTCCTGGTTAAACCGCTCCATTCAGTTGTATGGGCGTAATTCGGTCTCCGGTACTTATGGTTATTTTAAAAAGAAAGCCCTTTGCAAAGGAGACTTCAGAAGCAATGTTAATGAGCAGCCAGGTTCTGCTTCGGTTGTTCAATCTGTCAGTGCCTCAGTGAATGGTATCGGTTACTCAGGTATTGGTTATAAAACCTCCAGTGTTCGCACGGTACCCATTGCAAAAAATTCCCGTCAGGATTTTATTGAGGCAACACCGGAGAATGCTGTGAAGGGGCATTATCCTCTTGCCCGCTTTCTCTATGTTTATGTCAATAAAGCGCCTAATAAATCGTTACAACCTCTGGAGCGTGAGTTTTTAAAACTGGTGCTGTCGAAGCAGGGACAAGAGGTGGTGGTGAAAGATGGTTATATTCCTCTGCCCTTAGCGGTGGTTGAAAAACAATGGGTTGCCCTTGGTTTGAAATAACAGAAGCGGCTAAAAATAATATAAAGCCTGTAAGAATGCAGGCTTTTTTGTTTGTACCCATAATTCTACTAAACTGCATTAGTACCTTAATTTTTTTAGTATGATGCATTAGGTAGATGTTATGAAACTCACTTATAGGATTTTCTTTATTTCGATTATTTTTTTCTCGATCCCATCATTTGGTGATTACTGGCTGCGTTCAGATAATGCACGAGATCAGGAAAAAATGGAGGAAGGACAACTCTGCTATGTTGTTGATACGGATGATGGAGATATTTTCTTTGGAACAGTGAACTCGGATAAACACTGTGCTGGGAAATGGTATGATAAACGAGGTAAGTCTCAATCAGTTGCTTTTGAAGAAGGTTTCTCATTTCAGCTTAGAGATCGTGATGAATTGAAAAATTTGAAGAGTAAGATTAGTGAAGAGGATGTTGATGATATAAATGAATTGATTTTTTTAAAAGTAAGTGATGAGGTTTATTTAAAAAGGAACTACCAAAAAGTTTGGGGTGAAATGCAAGCTAAAGGAAGGCCAAATTATGAATTAAAAATTAAAAGAGATGGTCAGGATCGAGATTTAGAGGTTAGGCAGGTGGTTAGAACTCAATCTCATGATGAATGGGAAGATGAAGAAATAGACTATAAATTAGTGGCCTCTGTAAAATATGATCAGCAGGTGGAAAAAGACGAACCGGAAGAAGATACCAGTATGGACTTAGGGGATCGCCGTGTTATTGAGGGATATATTTTTCTTAAGGTGCAAAGTGCTTGGGTTAAAAGAGGACCAAATTATGAAAAAGTTGACTTAAAAGCAGGAATTATGGATCCCTTCAGTGGAAGTGTAACTAATCTTGGAGGGTTATTAGGCAGTGGAACAGAAGATAAATTTTTCAAAGAATTTATTCGCCAACATAAAAATAAAGGAATAACAAAAGGAGCCTTTGATCATCGTGGAAAAGGCGCATTTGGTGATGAGCATGATTTTAGTGATACTGCTCGTGGAAAAAATAAAGCATGGAGGATCTCGAAGAAAAAAATATAATAAATTATAGGCAGATAATTTGCTCAAAAAGTAATCATAGATGTGATGGTGATTAAATAAAGGTCTGGTTTAATTAAACCAGACCTTTATTTACGACAGGTATATTTTAACAAAAAGACATATGCATCCGTCGATAAACCGGTGCCCATCGTCTTGAGCGAATCTTTTGCTCCATCTCGGAAATGTCACACTGTTCTGCCAGCCCCTCTTTCTGGGCCTGGGCGATATCACAGGTAACTTGCTGAATATGTTCCATCAGAGGAAGAAGGGGAGCGTCTGCATTTGTCAGTGCAGGGGATGACAGCGCCAGGGTTTCTACGGCAGCATCCAGCATACCGTCAGAGACGTTTTCAGCACCGGATGCCAGCACGCCCAAACCCAGCCCGGGGAAAATATAAATATTGTTACACTGGGCGATGGGGTAAGAACAGTCGTTAAGCAGTACAGGTTCAAAGGGGCTGCCAGTGGCAATCAGGACTCTGCCGTTGGTCCAGCGAACGATATCCTCTGGTAGCGCTTCAACCTGGCTTATGGGATTGGATAGAGGGAAGATAATAGGCCGCTCATGATTTTCAGCCATCTTTTCAATAATGGACTGGGTAAACAGCCCCGGCTGACCACTAACGCCGATAATGGCATCCGGCTTGCCATGGGTCACCACATCTTCCAGGGAGATGGTTTCACCGGCGGACCAACTTTCTACCAAACCATAATTATGGGTCAGTTTTTGCTGGAATGGGCGGAGTCCTTCCATGCGGTCGTGGAGTAGGCCATATCGGTCAACCATAAAAATTTTGGCCCGGGCTTCTTCTTCAGACAGCCCTTTAGCGGTCATAAGACGAACCAGCTGCTCTGCAATGCCACAGCCTGCCGATCCGGCTCCCAGGAATGCGATTTTCATATCCTCTATGGATTTACCGGCAACTTTACCTGCCGCTAACAGGGATGCCGCTGTTACCCCGGCTGTGCCCTGAATATCATCGTTAAAGCAGCAAAGTTGCTCACGGTATTTTTCCAGTAGCGGTGTGGCGTGAGTTATAGCGAAGTCTTCAAATTGCAGCAAAGCTTCTGGCCAGCGGCGTTTCAGTGCCTGGATAAAGAGATCCACAAACTCATAGTACTGATCATCGGTAATTCGCTGATGGCGCCAGCCCAGGTAATTAGGATCATCCAGTAGTTTTTGATTGTTTGTACCACAGTCCAACATGATAGGTAGCGTCTGGTTTGGAGAGATGCCACCTACCGCGCTGTACAGGGAGAGTTTACCAATACAAATGCCCATACCTCCGACGCCTTGATCCCCGAGACCGAGGATGCGTTCACCATCGGTGACCACAATAACTTCAATATTGCGCTTGAAGTTTGCCAACATGCAGCCAATCCGGTCGCGCTCAGGATAGGAAATATAAAGGCCTCTTGGACGACGGTATAAATCACTGTAACGTTGGCAGGCCTGGCCAACGATTGGGGTGTAGATAACCGGAAGCATTTCCTGAAGATGCCGTTGCACCAGAGCAAAAAACAGCGTTTCGTTGGTATCCTGAAGAGAGCGAAGGTAGATATGCTTCAGTATGGGGGTTGGTTTAACAGAAAAAGATTTATAAGCGCGTCGACATTGCTCTTCAAGGGACTCTACTTTGGGGGGTAGCAGGCCGTGTAGATCCAGTTCTGTTCTTTCTTCCATGGAGAATGCTGTACCTTTGTTTAGCAAAGCATTTTCCAGCAACAAGCGTCCGGTCAGGCCTGTATGAATACTGTTATCGTAATCGCGCATTATTTTTTCCTGGGAATATCCACATCCATTACCTGGGCTTTCCCGGGAATCCAGTGTACTCAGGCTTATAGAGACTTTTAAGCCGGCCCCTTTGACGCCTGACAACAACTATGAAGCTGGAAAGTGGTAGACAAAACACCAGGTAGAGGTGTGAATATGTGTCTGTACTTGATTTTAAAGGATAAGCCTTGACACATTGAGTATACAGACGGGGAAACCGAAATGCCCCTGAATAGAGAAGCAAGAGTGTTACTTAATGTGGGGTTTTCTACACAAACAGCCTGTTCAGGTAACAAAAAACAATTGTCGTACTGTTGGGTAAACAAACAGGTATTCTTCGGAAAGTACGTATACTGCTGCCTGTAGGGATATGTCAATAAGTTGGCACGCCCTTTGTACTATTAAAGCCAAAAATAAAAAAAATAACCATATAACAATAATAAAAAGCTAAAAGGTTCGGCCTATAACAATAATTCTAACGTGGTCGACGGCAAATAGATGGGTTTTCAGGGTGACTTTTTGCAGGGTCGCTACCAACAGGGACAGGCGAAGATTAATAATAATAAGACCACTGGAGTGGCGTAATTCTTCGACATCAGGGAAGATAATAAAGCAATTAACTGCACAGCCTGCAAACCCATCTGCTTGTTTTCTTATTTTTCAGAGAAAATGTATTTTTGCCTGATCTCTTCATCTTGTCATCAACTTCCTGTCATTCTCCACCAACCACCCATAGAAATATCTTGGCTATAATTTGTGTGTTTTTTGTATAAATGGTCTATAAAAAAACTGGCATCTTGATTATTCAGGTGCTTCTGAAGCTGAAGCATTGGTCAAAGTAAAATTAATGGCCAAAAGTATGAAATTCCCTTTTCTGGTATAAGGACTACCAGAAAATACGGTGACGGCTATGGTGCTGAGATGTGTTCTTCCAGCCTTGTGCTGTGTGGTTTGATGACGGCTTTAAGGCCGGCTGGAAAGCCAGGCAAATGCTCCCATATGCTGTTCCATGGTTTGTAAGGTGTTTACCCGGATCGTTGCGCCCGGGCAAATAATGTCAGTCTTGATTCAGGCTATGATGAAACGCCGAGCAAGCCAGGCTCCCAACTTTAAATAGATAACTTAACCCCAGAAAGGAACTATGACGGATATACAAACCCCCTGCTGTAATCATTTGCCAGACCTGACGGATGAACAGCATCACAGGCTCGCCTCTATTTTCAGGCTTCTGGGTGATGAAGGGCGCTTGCAGCTGGTACTGGCATGTATTGATACTCCCCAGCCTGTCACACATCTTGCCGAACTGGCGGGTATGTCACAGCCCCTGACCAGCCATCACCTGCGGCAATTGAGAGAGGCGCGGATACTTAAATCCAACCGGCATGGCAAGCAAGTTCTTTATGAGCTGGATGATCATCATATCAGGCATGTTGTCCTTGATCTTGCCAGCCACGTTTTAGAGCCTGAGGATAGGCCATCAGAGTAGCCGGTAGTGGTGGTATACAAACCATCAGGTTGACCCTGAATAAATATAAAACTATATTTATATAAGTTTTATTTTATAGGTGTGGCCATGAGTTGTTGTTCATCAAAAAAATCAACCTGTCATTATGATAGCTCCCCTACCCGGCCTGCCGATGAACTGCCTCTGGAGACGGGTGTAAATGCCACTACAGCTTCAGACAGTACAGAACCTGAAACGGTTATGCTGCAATGGACAGTGAGGGGAATGGATTGCCCCGGCTGTGCTGGAAAAATTGAAAAAGCGGTCAGCAACGTCAAGGGAACTCTTGAGGCTAAAGTGGCTTTTGCCACGGAGCGCCTGCTAATAAAGGCGGTGACTGACCCAGCCGTTGAAAAAAATATAAAACGGGTGGTTAAGGATGCCGGTTTTACATTGCTGGAAACCTCTGTATCTGGACAAAAAGAGTCATCACCCGATAGTTTCTGGCAATGCTATCGCTCGATTATTATCTTTGCTCTGCTGGTGACTGCGGCGGCTATTGCCTCAAAATTCTGGCCAGACTTTGATCGCCTGCTTTTCTCCGGAGCAACCCTGTGGGGATTGGCCCCTGTTGTTCAGAAAGCCTGGCGGCTCGCCCGCAATGGTTCCCCGTTCTCTATTGAAACCCTGATGGCCATAGCGGCAATGGGTGCGCTCTTCCTGGGAGAGACCGCTGAGGCGGCGATGGTGTTATTGCTGTTTATGCTGGGTGAGCATCTTGAGGCTTTTGCCGCAGGAAAGGCCCGGCAGGGTGTCCAAAAACTTATGGCATTGACACCTGATAAGGCCATCAAGATCAACCAGGATGGTAGTCGGCTGGAAGTTCTCGCAGCAACACTGATCCCCTCTGACCTTATTGAAGTGAGACCAGGAGAAAGGTTACCTGTAGATGGGGGGCTGGTAACACCCTCTGCAAGCTTTGACCAAAGTGCCCTGACCGGAGAGTCGGTTCCCGTGGAACACGAAACAGGCGGCAAGGTTCTGGCAGGTTCTCTGGTGGTTGATAAAGTGGTTCAGCTTAAAGTCCTTTCAGAGCCTGGAGACAGTGCGGTTGACAGGATCATTCGACTGATTGAAGAGGCAGAGGCCAGCAAGGCACCTATTGAACGGTTTATTGATCGTTTCAGCCGCTGGTATACCCCGGCTATGATAGGTCTGGCAATCTTAATCGCGGTGCTTCCTCCCCTGCTTATGGGATTATCCTGGAATGAGTGGATCTATAAGTCGTTAGCCTTGTTACTGATAGGTTGCCCCTGTGCGTTGGTTATTTCCACTCCGGCTGCCGTTACCTCTGCCCTGGCGACTGCATCGCGTACCGGAGCCCTGGTGAAAGGTGGTGCTGCCCTGGAGCAGCTGGGAAAAGTAAAAACCATTGCTTTTGATAAGACGGGTACGTTGACTCAAGGTAAGCCACAGGTCAGGCATACAAAAGTATTCAATGAACGCTATGATGCCAGTGGTCTGTTGGCTTTGGCTGCGGCAGTAGAAACAGGATCAACTCACCCATTGGCCAAGGCCATTTGTGAGGAAGCTTCTGGACGGGGTATCCCGATTCCTGAAGCGGATAACATTGAAGTCCTGGCAGGACTTGGGGTTCAAGGCCGGGTTGATGAGCAATGTATACAGATAGGGTCTCCCCGTCACCTGGAAGATAGCATTAAGGCACAGCCGGGAGCACAAGCGGCTTTGGTTAACCTGGAGCAGGAAGGTAATACCATGGCGGTTGTCACCGTCAATGGCTCCCTGTTGGGATTTATCGCATTGCGGGATAGCCTGAGGGATGATGCTGCGAAGGCCATTCAAGCGTTGAAAGGCATTGGCATTAGCAGTGTGATGCTAACAGGCGACAGTCCTGTGGCTGCCGCCGCCATTGCCCGGGAACTGGATATGGATTATCGGGCCGGACTGATGCCTGAGGATAAGTCCACTGCTGTGGTTGATCTTTCCCGGCAAGGCGCAGTGGCTATGGTCGGTGATGGCATTAATGATGCCCCTGCACTGAAAAGAGCCGACATTGGTATTGCCATGGGGGAAGGGACGGATGTTGCCCTGGAAACCGCTGACTGTGCCCTGACCCATAACCGGATTGTGGAGTTGGCTGATTTAATCAAACTGTCCAGGGCAACCCTGGCCAATATTCGCCAGAATGTCACCTTGGCTATCGGGTTGAAAGCCATTTTCCTGGTGACCAGTATTCTCGGTATTACGGGTTTGTGGATGGCTATATTGGCAGACACCGGAGCTACTGCATTAGTTACTGCAAACGCGTTAAGACTGTTGCGTCATAAGTCATAGCGGCTATTTTTCAAAGAGCGTAGTGCTTCCCTTTATACTAAAACTTCTACCTTTTTGGTCGACTCCTTGTTTATTAAGTCCATAGATTCATCAAGGAGAGCCGCGTGGCTAAAGGTGATAATTCCAGGAAAAATAAGCCGAAACGTGGCGCTAAAAAGGTTGAGACTAGCAAGTCCGGTACTTTTGGCCGGACTCCTGTATTGAATGTTGATGGGTTTAAAACCGCGGGGCTTTCCCGGAAAGATGAAGGAATTAAAGTAAAAGAGGTTGATGATTATCAGGTATTGGCAACAGAGAATGTTGACCCTGCCCTTGCTCAGGAAAAAGAACGAACGAAAGCCATTAAAAAGTTACTGGACAGTTTGCATCCCGGTTATCAGGTGCCTGAAGAAACCAGTTTTAGAGGGTTGGTTCTCTCAGGTAGAGATCTGGAACGTGTCAGGTTTGTAGATAACATTCTGAAAAACACAAAAATGAGGGAGTGTCAGTTAAGGAGCGCTGTATTTAAAAGCTGCGACCTGACAGGTGCTGACCTTCGGCGGGCTGACCTCACTGGTGCCATCTTTGATCACTGTAATCTCAATGGTGCAGACCTGCGGGGATGTGACCTCTCCAATGCCAGAATTGTGGATTGTAATCTTTTTGCCGTAAACCTTGATAACAGCAAGCTGGAACAGGCCGTGATCGATCACTGTTCAATGGGAGCCCAGAGTTTTCATAACAGCTCATGCAAGGGGATTAAACTGTTTAATAGCCAGGTTATCCATGGTTTCTTTGATAGCGCCGATATGGTGGGTGCCGAAATTCGCAATATGTTATTCCGTGATTGCACGCTCACCAATACCCACTTTGATAGCGCCATTCTGGATGAATGCTGTTTTCGTGCCTGTGACAGTATTCAGGAGGGTCCTGTTTTTTCCGGGTGTGAGATGAGTAATATAACCATGATGGATTGTGAGTTTGAGGACACCCAGCTGGTCAGCACCCATATTTCCCATAGCCGGATGGAAAGGGTCAATATGGCTTCAGCCCTTTTGGAAGGAGCGCTGTTTGATGATGTTGTGTTTGACGAAGGCTCCATAAGAGATTGTTATAGCCTGGAGGAAGCTCCTACTTTCAATCAGTGTACGCTGGAACACTTGCTTATTGAGGGCTCTGAACTGTGTAATGCCCACTTTAATAAGAGTTCATTTATTGGTGCGAGGATTATTGACAGTGACTTTGAGGCTTGGGAAATGAACCATACGGGGATGGATGGCAATACCATCATTGAGTCCTGTTATGGAGCCAGTTGAAAAGTAAACTCAAGGATCACTTTGGCTGACCAAAATATCCACCTGCTGATTTCTGCAAATAATAGTAAGCAAGACACCATGTTTACTGCCCTCTTCCGTTGTGATGACAAGATGTTCTGATAAACAGTTATTTTCCCTGAGATCAAAGATGGCGGGCTGATTTTTATCCAGTGAGTAGGTCCAGTAGCCGTTACTATTCACGATAAAGGTGCCATAAGTTCCTGTGACTGTTCCGGCAATCATTACAAGATGAGCCGAATCTTCTCCTTTGACGATCATATTGCCACTGGCTAAAACTGATGCCCCGTTATCAGCCGTGATATCAATCTCCATGGAAACATTCCGGCTGATCTCTTCTTCATGGTATGTGGGAGCTTCTCCTGCTTCGAGATAGCAGAGTTTAAAGAGTTGCCGGGGGCTATATTCGGCGGAGTAACAGGGAGAAAAAAAGAATTGTGCATTACCCCGGTCAGCAAAGTGCTCATCGGGCTTGAAGATAAGTCGTCCGGTTAACAGGTCAATCCGTGAGATTTCCTGGCCTGCTTGAGCACAAATGCGGTTATAAAGAATTCTGCCCACCGAAGGTAAGGTATTCAATTTAATATTTTTCAGCTTATCGACAGGTTTATCCGCCTGTTTGTTAAAATCTTCTAGATTGAAAATATAAGTGTCCAGGCTTGTTAAAAAAGCCTCATACTTTTGGTGTGGGGCAATATAGGTTGTTTTTTTTCCGGTTGTGGCTGAGTTGGGTGAGGCATCAGGACTTTCATCCGTAATAGTAGCCAACTCGTCAATGATGTGCCCAAGCTCGGTTTCAGCTTTAGGCTCAGGCTCGTTCTTCTGGAACAGTGCCTGCTCATCAGGTATCTGGTTGATCAGTCTTTCCAGCGCCTGCTCAGGAGAACTGTCGTCTTCTGCAAAGGCTGGAGTGTCCTCTTCCTGCTGAATACCTAATGTGGCTTCCAATAACTGGTCGGCTTCAGCGATGGCCTGATCAATGTCTTTTGATCTGTCTTGTCGGGATGGTTCATGATCAGCAGGGTTGGTGTTACTAAAACTAAATTTTGTTGTATTTTCTTCTCTCTGTGGTTGTGATTCTGATGGCGCTTTACTGGAGGTTGATTCAGACTCAAGATCTACAGCGTCTATTTGTTCATCTTCTGTTATCTCAGCCAGAGCCTGTTGGCCTAGTGATTCTTCACAGGCGGAGTGATCAAAAGGCTGGTCAGTTGTCAGTATGGCTTCATGAAGGATGGGAGGAGCATGCTCTTCTGTAGCCATAATGGTCATCATGGCCGTGTGTTTTGAATAAGGTCTATCGGGTTGGTTAATCCGGTACTCGTAATAAAGTTCTTCAGAATCACCCGGAGATAAATAGCCATAGTATTCAAGATCAATGGCTAACTGGTTACCATCAATTGAAAGACTGATGCCTCCTTCACTACCTGATAATAACTTTACATGCGAAACTTGGCTTCGGGCCATGACAGGGCCAGACAGGAAAGGCCTTAGCAGGTTGATAACGTGCTTGCCACTGGAGGTTTTCTCAACAGTGGCCTGAACCGTTGTAAGATGATTGTTATCAAGATTCATGGCAGCCCTTTTGCCATTGCTCCCGTCATTCATGTTAACGTGTTTATTGGGTGAAGGACAGGCTTTGCCAGGGATGCTGTGTTGCCTGGTGTATTGTTTTGGAGTCTTAACGCTCCGTCAGGGCATTTTGTTTGGCTCTTAGAATAGGCTTCAGCAGGTACTGCATCAGTGTTTTCTGGCCGGTGATGATGTCAACATTGGTATGCATGCCAGGAATAATTTCCAGAGGCTTTTCACTGCTGCCGAGGTGGTTTTTCTTGGTGCGGATTCTTACCACATAGAAACTCTCACCCTTCTCATCCTCTATGGTATCAGCACTGATATGTTCCAGGGTTCCTTCAAGGCCGCCGTAGATGGCAAAGTCATAGGCAGTCAGTTTCACCACCGACTTCATGCCCTTTCTCAGGAAACCAATATCTTTGGGGTTTATTTGAGCCTCTACCAGCAGGGAGTCCTCAATAGGTACAATTTCCATCATATCCATTCCAGGCTGTACCACACCGCCAATGGTGGTGATATTAATGGTTTTCACAATACCATCCAAAGGGGCTCTGACCAGTGTCCGGTTTACCTGGTCTTTCATACCGGCATGGGACTCGGTTAATTGACCCAGGTTAATCTCGGTTTCCTTTAACTCGTGAACCACTTCTTCCCGAAACTTCTGTCTTGTTTCCTCTTTTCGGGCTGCGGCTTCTTCATAGGCTGACTGAAGTTTTGGCAGGGATAATTCGGTGATGCGCTTTTCTGATTGAAGGTCGTTAACCTTCTGTTTTAACTGCAGCAATTCAACTTCAGACACTACGCCCTGGTCAGCCAGTGGAGCCGTCAGCTCCAGCTCTTTAGCGCCCAGCTCATAGCTGGTGGTCAGGAACTCAACCTTTGCCTTTGCTGACAGTAGCTCATTTTGAGCCTGGTCAACCTGTTTGTTGACGATATCCAGTTCAGCGTTAAGGGTTGCGGAGCGTTGCTCATAAACGTCTTTTTCCCGGCTGGTATATTGTGGGTAATCTTTCAGCTCTTTAGAGAAGGTGAGCTTTTCACCTGATAGTTCAGCCCTTAGCCTTGCTGCTTTTGCCAGCTCACCGTAATACTCCACAGCACTTTCCCGATAGGACGATTGAAAACGGGTATCATCCAGTTGCAACAGCGGCTGGCCAGACTTTACCTGTTGTCCTTCTTTTACATAGAGCTCCTTAAGTATTCCACCTTCAAGGTTCTGGATAACCTGTAAATGGGATGATGGCACAACACTGCCCGTTCCCCGGGTTATTTCATCCAGTGGTGCAAAGCTGGCCCAGACAATAGAGCAACCCAGGGCCATTAACATGGTATAAATCAGCAGACGGCCGCCTTTAGGGGTTTTTATAAGAACAGCGGCACTGGTATCAGACATAAATTCCAGGTCTTCGGCCTTGGCATTTTCCTGTATGTCATCGAGTCCCGTGAGTTCTTGCCGTAACTTGCGAATTTCTGTGGGTAATTCGCGAAGCCATTGGTAAAAAGCTCCAGCTTGCCGGGGCAAATAAAAAAAGAAGGAATAAAATCTGGCTTGCCAGCCTGGCTGCTCCTGTTCTGATTCCTCCTGCTCTGGAGTTGAAGCCGGAATGTTTTCATCCAGAACTGGCTGACTGTTTTCTTCCTGTGGCTGGTCATCCTTGAAATTGTTCATTTTCCAGTCCTAGTCAATCTTAAGCTTGCCCTGCTTGAGCGCAGCGTGAACCTGATCCTTGGGGCCATCGGCTACCACTCGTCCGTTATCCATGACAATGAGTCGCTCAACCAATTCAAGCATTGATGCTTTATGGGTGACCAAAATAAGCGTTTTATCTTTACTGCGTTCACTGAGTTGCTGTTTCATCCGTAATTCTGTGGTGTTATCCATGGAGCTGGAAGGTTCATCCAGTACCAGGATGGGTGGATCCATCAATAACGCCCGGGCCATGGCAATACTTTGCCGTTGACCGCCCGACAGGTTTTGACCCCGTTCACCCACGTTCATATCCAAACCCTGGGGATGCTTATTGGCGAACTCTGTGACACCGGCCATTTCTGCGGCTTTCAGCAGCAGGGCATCATCAACATAGCTGGCTCCCAGGGTTATATTCTCTTTGATGCTGCCGTAAAACAGGGTGATGTCCTGGGATACGCAGCCAATGCAACGACGCAGGTCAGTGGGGTTGATTTGTCTTAGGTCTACACCGTCTACCCTGATGGCACCAGCCTCTGGTTCATAAAGGCCCAGGATCAGTTTTTCCATAGTGGTTTTACCGGAACCGATACGGCCGATAATGGCCACTTTCTCTCCGGCTTTAATATTGAGGGAAATATCCCTTAAGGCATGGATTTCCTGTTCGGGGTATTTGAAGTCAACGGCATCAAACTCCAGGTTTCCTTTTAATTCCGGGCGATGGACATAATCACGGTCGGCAGGCCTTTCCAACGGCATTGCCATAACCTGGTTAAGCCCGTCCAGGGCTGATGTGGCCTGATTATAGCGAGTGGCCAAACCAGCTACTTGTGCCATAGGTGCAAGGCAGCGGCCGGAGAGCATAACTGAAGCGATCAGCCCTCCCATACTCAGTTCACCTTCAGTGATCAGATAAACGCCGGTAATCACCATGCCGATATTGGCCAGCTGCTGGATGTAGGCACTGAATGTGGAGGCTGAAGCACTCAGTAATTTGGTTTTTATTCCCCAGGTTGCAATATGGCCTACCACCTTTTCCCACTTGTGTTGAACTTCTCCTTCAGCCTGGGCTATTTTCAGGGCTTCCATACCAGAAAGGCTTTCAATTAAAGTGGCACTCTTTTGGGTGCTGGAGCGAAGTGTCTTTTCAACGGAGCTTTTTAATGGTGCCTGGATAGCATAACTGTAGATACCGATCAGGATCATACCCACTAAGGGAATAATGGCCACCGGGCCTCCCAGAATAAAGATGACAAAGAGAATTATTACGGTAAATGGCAAGTCAACCAGTGCTGTGACGGTTGAAGAGGTTATAAATTCCCGGATGCTTTCAAATTCCTGAAGATTTTTCGCAAAAGAACCCACGGATTGAGGCCGTGCTGACATACTCAACCCCATAACCCTTTCCATTATTCGTGCAGAAAGCAGTATGTCTGATTTCTTTCCCGCTAAATCAATAAAATAACCTCGAACTATTTTGAGAATAAAATCAAAAGAGAAAACAATAAAAGCACCGAGAGCCAAAACCCAAAGGGTATCAAATGCCTGGTTGGGAACAACCCTGTCATAAACATTCATAGTGAATAACGGGCTGGCAATAACAAAGATATTAATTAACAGGGAGGCCAGAATAACATCCCGGTAAATTCTCCACGATCCCAGAATGGTTCCCCAAAACCAATGTCGGGAGCGAACATTTAAGCTTTGGGGGGAGCGCTGGTCGTAACGGTGTTTTTCCCTGATATAAATGGCATAACCGGTATAATGGTTAGCCAGTTGTTGAAGGGAAACTACTTTAACACCATCACCACTGTCAGGCATAATAATGCCTGCCGTTCCTTTATCATGATTGATATCAACTAAAATGCAGGCTTTTTTATTTTTCAGGAGAAGAACAGCGGGAACAATTAAAGACGATATATTTTCCAGATCCCTGGGATTAAGCTTTGCTGATAAACCAGCCCGTTCCGCAGCTCTGATAAAAAGATCCGGTGTTAATTTACCTTTTTCCAATGGTAATCCGGAAACCAGTGATTCCGGTGAATAGGGATTGCCATAATAGCGGGTTAAAACTGCCAGGCTAATTAATAGCGGGTCTTTTTCTGTACGGTTATGATCGGGAATATCCCAGGTATCATCATTAATAGTTGAGTCCATGATAACCTTCTGATTATCTATACCGTACAGCGGAAACGGAGTGATTTAATTTAAAAGCCACATTAAATCGATAGAACAAAATATATAACACTTATAAGGTAATTATATTTTTAATGTTAGTTTAGAATTTTGATCTTGAAAGAGATAGAAAAAGAAGTGAATGGTTTTTTGATTAAGGTATTTTTTATTTCAGATTTATTTGTCAATAAATAGGCAATAAAAAATGATTGATTAATGAAGGAAGGTATTCGACGGTTATTCACCATCGAATACCTCCTTTTGAATGCGAGTGATACCGATATGGCGAACATCGGTGCCTTTTACAAGATAAATGACATATTCTGCAATATTACGGGCGTGATCACCTATTCGCTCAAGGGAACGCAATACCCACATAATATTCAGTACCCGTGTAATAGACCGGGGATCTTCCATCATGTAGGTGACCAGCTCTCGGGTTGCGCTTTGGTATTCCCGGTCAACTGCCTTGTCTTCCTTAGCCACAGCCAATGCCATATCAGCATCAAAGCGGGCAAAAGCATTAAGGGCATCCTGAACCATCTGGCGAACATGATGACCAATATGGCGGGTTTCGATATAGCCTCTGGGGGCTTCTCCCTGTTCACTCAGTTTGATGGCGAACCGTGCTATTTTGGCGGCTTCGTCACCAATGCGCTCAAGATCGGAAGAGGCTTTTGAGCAAGCAATCACCAAACGCAGGTCTGTAGCCGCAGGCTGTCTCCTGGCCAGAATCCGGGTACACTCTTCATCAATGGAGATTTCCATGAAATTAATATCGCTGTCTTGCTCGGACACCTTTTGAGCCTGTTCACTGTTTGCAGTAATCAGTGACTCAACAGCCTCTGAAACCTGTTTTTCAACCTGGCCTCCCATGGCCAGCAGGTTATTTCGCAAATCTTCCAGCTCAGCACTGAATTGCTGTGAAATATGAGGGGCAAAGGGATTGTTTCTGCTATCCATCAGCCATACCGTCCTGTGATGTAATCTTCAGTTTGCCTCTGGGTGGGGTTAGTGAACAGTGTATCGGTATCACCATACTCGATCAGCCTACCCATGTGCACAAAAGCGGTATAGTCAGAAACCCTGGCGGCCTGCTGCATGTTGTGGGTGACGATGGCAATGGTAAACCGTGACTTAAGGTTATTAATCAACTCTTCAATTTTCAGCGTGGAGATAGGGTCCAGCGCCGATGCAGGTTCATCAAGCAGCAGAACCTCTGGTTCCACAGCAATGGTTCTGGCAATGACCAGTCGCTGCTGTTGTCCGCCGGACATACCCAAGGCATTTTCATGGAGGCGGTCTTTCACTTCATCCCAGAGTGCTGCATTTCGAAGGGCCCACTCAACTGCATCATCCAGTACCCGCTTTTTATTAATGCCCTGAATGCGAAGTCCGTAAGCGACATTTTCATAAACGGTTTTAGGAAAGGGGTTAGGCTTCTGGAAAACCATGCCCACCCGTCGGCGGAGGTCTGCAACATTGATGGATTTGTCGTAGATATTGGTGTTGTCCAGATAAATGGCTCCCTGGACTTCACAGCCCTCCACCAAATCGTTCATACGATTCATGGTGCGTAGTAGCGTTGATTTACCGCAGCCTGAAGGGCCGATAAAAGCGGTTACGCGGCGCTTGGGAATTTTCATGGAAATATCAAACAAAGCCTGCTTTTTATTGTAATAAAGACTTAGTTTATGTACGTCCAGACAGGTTTCCTCTTCTTCCAGCCCCAGTTTCTGTCGGGTACGTCCGAGGCTTTCCAGATTAAATGCCGGGATATTGTTTTTCAGGGAGGAAGGCTTCTCTCTGTTTTCTGGTTTCACTTTCAAATCCAGCATCTCATTTTGCATGATTCACTCTCTCATTAAACTGTTTATTGAAGCTGGATGGAATGACCTATTTGTCAGGGATAAAAAATATTACTCGTTCCCAGGGTGTCGCGAAACCCAGTCCTGTAGATAAAAAGTAGAGTTTTTTACTCCTTTATTCACCACGGAGACACAAAGACACAGAGAAAAGCGTTTTTTTTATCATTTTTGCTCCTGATAAGGGACAAAACAAGAAAACTTTGTGCCTCTGTGTCTTTGTGGTTAAAACAAAGCATACTTTTGCGACAGCCTCTCCTCCCTGGGAATGCATACGGGAGTGACCATTCCCTATTCCCTATTCCCCCGAACCCTGAACCCCTAGACCTCCAGACTTTTATACTTTTCCCTCAGATGATTCCGGATGGCCACTGCTGACAAATTCAGGGCAGCAATAACCACAACCAGCAGCAATGCGGTTGCGTAAACCAAAGGCCTTGCAGCCTCTACATTGGGGCTTTGGAAGCCTACATCATAAATATGAAAGCCCAGGTGCATAAATTTCTGATCCAGGTGCAGGTAAGGAAAGTTTCCATCCACCGGTAAACCGGGGGCAAGTTTGACAACACCGACCAGCATCAGTGGCGCTACTTCTCCCGCGGCACGGGCAACCGCAAGAATCAGTCCAGTCATCATGGCCGGGCTGGCCATGGGTAGAACCACTCGCCACAATGTTTCTGCTTTAGTTGCACCCAGAGCCAAACTACCTTCGCGCACTGATGCCGGGATTCTGGAAAGTCCTTCTTCTGTGGCAACAATGACCACTGGCAGGGTTAATAGAGCCAGGGTGATTGAAGCCCAGAGCAGTCCGGGGGTTCCAAAGGTTGGTGATGGCAATGCTTCCGGGAAAAATAATAGATCAATTTTTCCTCCCAGAACGTAAATAAAAAAGCCCAGGCCAAAGACGCCATAAACAATAGAAGGTACGCCGGCTAAATTATTGACTGCAATTCTTATTGTGCGGGTCAGCCAGCCTTGCCGTGCATATTCCCGGAGATAGACGGCAGCTACCACGCCAAACGGGGTGACAATGATGGACATGAGAATAACCATCATGACAGTACCAAAAATAGCCGGAAATACGCCCCCTTCGGTATTGGCTTCCCTTGGATCAGCCGTAATAAATTCATGAACCTTATCAAAGTAAAAATCCATTTTATCCAGTAAGGACATATCATTGGGGTGATAAGCTCTGATAATTTTACTGATGGGCAACTCCGTTGCTTTGCCATCCACTGTCCTAAGGGTAAGGCTGTCCCTGTTGAAAGCGTGATACAGTTTTTGTAATTGGATTTCCAGTCTACGATAGCGGGTATTTAGCTCGCTTTTTCTGGCAGCTAAATCAGCCAGGGCGGCAGGATTCCGGGTATTGTTTAGTTCCATCTTTCGAGACTTGAGACGGAGCTGTTCAAGACCGGCATTGATTGCACCAATCTCATGTTTTTCTATGTCATAAATGTCATCATAAATAGTGAGTGCCCGATTGACCCGGGTCTGAAGTTCTTGCCAAGCCTGGTCACCTTCGGCAATAATTTTTCCGTTTTCCTTTACGGAGTGAAGATAACCATAAAAGTTACCCCATTCCCTACGCTCCAGGGTCAACATGTTTTTTGGATAGTGGCCATTGTGCAGCCATGAGTTGATGACCCAGACAAAGTCAGTTCCAGTGATGTCTCTATTGCCTGTTTTGAGCAAGCTTCTGGTTAGGGTAGCACTGTCATTTTTAACCGGCAGTCCTGCGGCCTGCAGGCGGCTGACAGAAACATTTTCTTTGTCGGCTATTTCACCAGCTATCACCTGAGTGCTTTTACCGGGAATATTGTAATCCGTCACTAATACCTGTCCGGGCCAAAAATGCCCCAGGCCACGAATAGCAATTAGCCCTAGCAGGCCGAATACGAGAATAAGGCTAATAGCTACTGACCCAGCATTTAGCCAAATCCAGGGAGAACCACTTTTAAACCAGGCCTTCATATTTACCCATATCTATAAGTTGCCATACTGCAATATACGGGGCTATCAGGGAGCAATCTACTGCATGGGTATTATTAATTATCAATATGACAGTTTAATGACATCTGTTTTTGCTTTCAGATAAATAACGGATAAGTTTCAGTATTATGGCGAATAGCGATTATTCATAGTTAACTGCCTATAATTATTTAATTAACACTAATATTCTATGGACTGGAAGCAATGCCTCGCGGAATCAAAGGGCTCCCTCCCGGAACGGGTGGGATTAATCCACCCCGGGATACGCCGGATGATAATCAATACCCTGCTGGAAAAACCGCGGCTGAAAAACATATTCCTGAAAGTCATTCCAGTAATAAACCAGAATTTAAACATATAGAAAATCGGCAAGCCTTGTTACCAGGTCAACAAATTAGTGATGTGAATAATATTGAGCAAGCGCCAGACCACCTGGAAGTCTTAAGAAATAGAATCTCACAGTGTTATAGCCAGCAACAGTTATTAGCTTCTTTTTTTCAACCCGATGAATCACCGAAAGCATTTACTTTCTGTTTTAATGAATATGATGCTTCCGGTGCTTTAATTGCATCGTGGGCGGTTGAACCACCGGCTGCTAATACGCCAAAAGAAATTCTCGATCAGTATCATCAAAAAAAGGCTCAGATTCTCCAGAATGCTTCTCAAATAGCCAGTAACATCCATAACGAATTAATCCAGGCTCACCAGGATCTGACAACGGCAGCGGTGGAGCAAGGGCTACCTCCGGCGGCATTTTCTCAACTCGTTCCCCCGTTAATGACACCTCAGCCTGTATGCTTTAGCACCTTGCTGGAGAAAATAAAGCCTTTATCCCAAAACCAGCGTTATGAAGCATCAACCTGGAATCCTATGGTCGGAATGATGGGCGGAGCTTCTCAAACTACAACCTATATCCCGCGTCCTGATGGCAGTCAGCCCGTTTTTATCCCCCCTCCGCTTTATTGGGGTATGCCAACGGTTCAGCCATTGATTATGCCTAATCCATTTTTTGTACCCTGGGTTGGTTATATCGATCCCTGGATAAATCGGTATAGGGCGGGAGATATTGGGCTACCGCAGTTTTATACTAAGGCTTCCAAGCGGGTAAACTATCCTGTAAGCCCCCATATCCCTCCTCGGCCCTATTTACCTGCGAAGCGGCCAGCACGCATTCCTGAAAGGAGCTCAAGCCCAGGTAATCCCAATCCTTCAGATAAACTGCAGAAACAGATTGATTCTTTAAATGGCAAGTTGAATAAGGCCAATAATCAAATTAAAAATCTGCAAAAAAATAGCAAGCCTTATGGTGCTCAGCCTTCCTCTTTACAACAGAATGAAATTGATCGATTAAAGGGTGAAACAAAGAAACTGGCTAAAGAAATAGACCGTCTTAATAAAGAAAGGCTGAATTTTGATAAAGCGAATGGTGATCTGAAAGATGTAACCAGGCGGTTGGAAGAAGCTGAACGGCAGCTTAAATTACTACCAAAAGAAAAAGAATTGAAGAAAACGGATAATAAGGATGTTGAGAATAATTTAAAAGATAAAGTTGCCGCTTTAAAAGAACAAAAGGCAGGGTTAAAAAAGCAGGTGGCTGAACTAAAAGAAAGGATTGATTTAGCGAATCATGATGGTTTAGAACGGCATAGGGAAATCACTGAGCTAAAGGCAGAGCTTCAAATAAGTAAAGAAAGGCTATCTGAGGCACAAAGTAAGTTGTGGTTTCTTGAAGAGCAGCTTGATGATGCCCACCACACTAAAGAAGCATTATTAGCTCAAAATAGAAGTCTATCTGCCAGCATTGAAGAGCTTTCTAAAGCTGTCGTGCAGCATCAATTAAAAATAGAGCAGCTGGAGGCGCAAAATAAAGAAATTGAACGGCGAGACCGTATAATTAATGATCTTGAGAGAGAACTTGATCATCTTCGACGAGAAGGAGAATTTAAGAATATCCAATTAAATGAACTAGAAGATAGGCTAAGACAAGCTTTTGAAGAAAAAAGTAAGCAAGAGGAGCTATTTAGTCAAATAGAATCAGAGTTAAAGGCTGAACTAAGCCGTGTAATGGAACGTCTGAGAAGCTGCACAGAAGAGTTAGAGCAGCTTCAGAAAGAAAATTATCGAATTAAAGAGGATTTACACACTAAAGATCAAATTATTGAAAAATTAGAGAAAGAATTATCATTAAGAAAACTAGAAATTGATCAGCTTCGACATCAATTACAGGATTCAAGGAGGAAGTTAGAATTAGCAGAGCATAATAATGAACAGATTTATAGAGAAATTGAACAACTAAAAGAACAGCTGAAAAATCAAGAAATTACTTACCAGAAGCAGTATAAGGATTTACAGGAACGAAAGGAAAGGGAACTTAAAGATAAGGCAGATGAGATTAACCATCTAAAAGCCAGAATAGATAAGTTGGTCAGAGAGGGAGAGGAAACTGGCCAACAGCAGCAGAAAAAGATTGAAGAACTGCAACGTCATCTACAGGAAATGACAGCCCAGTACAATGAAGAGAAAGCCGCGAAGGATAAACTTGAGCAAGGTGAGCTCCAACACCTGAGAGAAAAGGTAAAAGAGCTTGATGGAGCATTAAAAACAGCAAGGTTACAGCTCCAAGAGGCTAAAACAGAAGGGACTGATGCGGAAAAGAAGTACAAAGAAGAACTCACGCTATTAGAGACAGAAAAGAAGAAAGCTGAAGAGGAGTATAAGAGTAAATATCAGGAGCTGAAGGAAGACAAAGAAAAAGCGATTAAAAAACAGGCTGACGAAATCAAAGAGTTAACCCGTAAAATAGAGGAGCTGACCAGTAATGGAAAGGAAACTGGCCAACAGCAGCAGAAAAAGATTGAAGAACTGCAACGTCATCTACAGGAAATGACAGCCCAGTACAATGAAGAGAAAGCCGCGAAGGATAAACTTGAGCAAGGTGAGCTCCAACACCTGAGAGAAAAGGTAAAAGAGCTTGATGGAGCATTAAAAACAGCAAGGTTACAGCTCCAAGGGGCTAAAACAGAAGGGACTGATGCGGAAAAGAAATACAAAGAAGAACTCATGCTATTAGAGACAGAAAAGAAGAAAGCTGAAGAGGAGTATAAGAGTAAATATCAGGAGCTGAAGGAAGACAAAGAAAAAGCGATTAAAAAACAGGCTGACGAAATCAAAGAGTTAACCCGTAAAATAGAGGAGTTGACCAATAATGGAAAGGAAACTGGCCAACAGCAGCAGAAAAAGATAGAAGAACTGCAACGTCATCTGCAGGAAATGACAGCCCAGTACAATGAAGAGAAAGCCGCGAAGGATAAACTTGAGCAAGGTGAGCTCCAGCACCTGAGAGAAAAAGTAAAAGAGCTTGATGGAGCATTAAAAACAGCAAGGTTACAGCTCCAAGAGGCTAAAACAGAAGGGACTGATGCGGAAAAGAAGTACAAAGAAGAACTCATGCTATTAGAGACAGAAAAGAAGAAAGCTGAAGAGGAGTATAAGAGTAAATATCAGGAGCTGAAGGAAGACAAAGAAAAAGCGATTAAAAAACAGGCTGACGAAATCAAAGAGTTAACCCGTAAAATAGAGGAGTTGACCAATAATGGAAAGGAAACTGGCCAACAGCAGCAGAAAAAGATAGAAGAACTGCAACGTCATCTGCAGGAAATGACAGCCCAGTACAATGAAGAGAAAGCCGCGAAGGATAAACTTGAGCAAGGTGAGCTCCAGCACCTGAGAGAAAAAGTAAAAGAGCTTGATGGAGCATTAAAAACAGCAAGGTTACAGCTCCAAGAGGCTAAAACAGAAGGGACTGATGCGGAAAAGAAGTACAAAGAAGAACTCACGCTATTAGAGAAAGAAAAGAGACAAGCAGAGGAAGACTATCAATCACGGTTTAGGGAGCTAAAGGATAATCAGGAAAAGGTTCTTATAGATAAGGAAAATGAGTATAAAACACAGCTTTCTGATAAAAATAAAGAATTTGAACAAGAAATAGAAATCGAAAGGGAAAAATTAGAAAAAGAAAGAAAGAAATTTGAACAAGCTAAAACTGATCTTCTCAAAGAAAAAGAAAACTTACAGATAGCCATGCAGGATAAAATTGATACTCTTAAGGATGAAGCTAGAAAGATTACTGCAGGTAAGGAGTTTAGTGAAGAAGTTGCTCGAGTCAATGAAATTGTTGCAAGTGCTGATTCTATTGAATCGTTGGAGAAGGCTGTTATTACTATAGGTGATGAAATTGCTTCTCTTGAAGGAAATGAAGATAAGAAGATCTTAAAAGATCAATTGATGTCTATTAAAGATAAAGCACTTCAACATTTAGATAAGATCAGGGAGCAAAATAGGAAGTCTGAAGAGAAAGTGTTAACTCTTGATCATCAAATAAAAAAACGGGCGCTTCGTATAAAACAACTGGAAAGAGATCAGCGGGTTGAAAATATAGCTAGAAAATGGCTTTTAAGAGCAAGAGCTAATATACGGGATGAACTATCTGATAAGTTAAAATTAAGATTACCTAAAGAGCTATTGAAGGGTGTGAATGATATTGAGGCTAAGTTGGCATCAGCTCTGAAAAAAGGTGATATTGACTCTCTAGGTGAGATAAAAGCTCTAGAAGATAGAATTGAGGACTTAAGAAAAAGGCTGGAAACCTATTGCACAGAAACTGGAGAAAAAGAAAATGGTGATAAAGCTCTTGATGAGATAGAAAAACTAAGAAAAATGGCTGAAGATAATATTCAAAGGCATATTAATGAGATTGAGGAATATAAAAACAGGCTTCAGGAAAAAGAACGTGAAAAGTTAGTGGTGGAGAAAAATGTTGAACAACTGAAGCATGAAAAGAGTGAGGATGATAAAAGACATACAGACGAGAAAAATAAAGTACTTGAAGATAAAAAAGCAGTTGAAGTTGAGCTTGAAAAACTTAACATTGAACTTGAAAAAGAAGGAAAGGAAAAGGAAGACTTAAAGAAAAAGCTGGATGAAGCAGAAAAGAAGGCGGAAGAATTTAAAAATAAATTGTATTTAAATAGTCCTGCTGATGATGGAGCATTGCTGGGTATTGAATTTAAAGCTGGCGAGCGATTAAAGCATGCTCTGGAGGAATATAGTAAAAATTTACTTGGGGCGGATGAAAGAGAGCATGTAAATCAAGTTTTACAGGTTATGAAGAGGGGAATATTAAAAGAAATTAAAGCTAAGGAAAAAATGGTGAAACAGCTCCGCCAGGTTTCTCCAGCTAAAAAACCGACATCTCTTGGTGAGCCAGCCATGAAGGGGATAGAAGTTGTAAGTCAGCAGGCTGAAGTATATAAAGAGTATGTTCGTACTATTCAGTCACTTAGTTCTGAAATTAATAGTGACATGGAAGCCCTTGAGTTAGAGGTTGGTCAAGGTGAGAAACTACGCTCTGATCATGTTATGAAGATAGCAGCACAAAAAGCAGGCTTATTGCTAGAAGAAGAGGTAAGCAAGCAAGAGAGAAAAATGACTGAGCTTGATGTTAGCCATCAATGGATATTATCTGGTGAGCAAAAGCATGAGTCCACTGATAATAACATTATTAAAAATTTTAATGGAAAGATTGGGCGGCAGAATTCAGGTGAAAATGACAGCTCTTTATTGACGATCGTTGAAGATGAGTTCGTTGCAAATGTCACAGATGTTATTTTTAAAGAACAGGCCTTGGATACAAAAGATGAAGAGTTGAACCTTGTTGTATCAAGTTATAGAGTCTTAGATTCAACTCGCCAGGTACTCTCTCAATTGGTAGATACAGGAAAAACTTTACTTGGTAGCAGAGCTCCAGGCACTTTTAAGGAATTAGAGGATCGTAGAAAAAAATATCAAGATATAGAAAATGCTATTTTAAGACTAGGCTCAAGTCAGCTAAGTAAGCATGCCGGAAAAATGTTACCTGAGTTTAAAGAACATCTTGATGCGCATGTTAACTTAGCACTTGAAGCTGTTAATAAACATGTCGAAAGCTTGAAACATGGTAGTCATGATGAAAACTATATTGTTTCTCTGAATAAGCGGCTTGAAAAGCTTGGAGCTAGTGGAGGCATAGTAAAGAAATATGAGATTCCCACATCATGTCAAAAGTTATCTGCTAAAGAGTTAACTAAAGCAGAAGCATTACTGGAGGATAGGGGCTTTCTAAATGATGTGATATGGATGGTTCAAAGGCAAAAGCCTAAGCAGCGACGTGTTATGAAAGGGAAAAAAGATATCTATTTGAAAGAAGGTGGGAGTGATTTTAAACAAGGGTATTTGCAAAGTATCGATAGAATGCTTAATGAGATTTGTTTGAATCATGGACTTGTGGAAAAACCAGCAATGGCCGTCTTATTGATTGCCTTGGAAAAAAAGGCTACTGATATAAATTCTCCTGTTGTTGTAATACTTTCCGAGCGTTACTCTCGGGAAGAAGGTGAAACCAGTAATCCAGGCGTGTTAAGAAATGAGAAGTTCCTGAATCAATGTCAGCAGTTATTGGCTATCGAGTCGGCCAGTGAAGAAAGGCTAAAAGGTAGCCACCAAAGTAAGTATCATCAACAAGAGCTGGAATGTTTTAAAAAAGGAAAACTCAATTATTCATCTAAGTTTGAGAGATCAGGTAAAGAGGATGAAGAAAAAACAGGTGATAGAGGTGAGCAAGGACTATTGGACACATTTTTTGACCAAATAGGTGTGGATAAGGTTGTATTTAAACAACATAAAGCAGTTGGTGAGCAAATGGCTGTGGATAAACAGTCAACACCTGCATTGATATTTATACAATCGAAAAATAGCCAGGGTCAGTATGGAAAGCTGTCTGTTGATTTATTAGGATCCAGAAGGGAATGCGATCAAAGATTATATCTTAGTTATCCAGATTATCAAAGTCCATTTAAGGGATTGAGCCCAAGTGGTCAGCTTCATAGGGATAGTATTCCATTGTCAGACACAGTTTCTGATGAAGTTGGCGAGTTAGTTCGTGTTAAGGATAAAGTTTATTATTTCAGGCTGGTTAATTCAAAAATTGATAACCGTGGAGGAAAAGAAGTTCCGGTTTTGAGATGTGAAGCACTCAATGATAAAGATCAAAATAAAGAAATTCTTGAAGGTAGTGTTTATGCCTGGGCTGCATGTCATAACAAGCCGGAGTGTCAGGGGCATCAATCTTTCTTGATTAAGCAAGCCTGGCAAGCTTATCAGGAACTTTTAAAAGAGAGCGGTGAGATTCCTGATATAGATAAGTTTAAAAAAATTGTTGGAGATATAATAGACGAGCTGCATGGAGTAAATAGAGCCTGGTTTGATCAAAAATCTTTAAGTGAGTGCAAGAAAGAGTTAATATCTATATCTCAAGATAAATTTGTTGATGTTTTATATAAAAGTACTGATGATGACTTGTTGTCCAATTTTAGGATAACATTGCCGGACTCAGTTGAAATTGAAAAGGAGCGTAAGGGTTCTAAAACAAGAGAAACTGAGCAAGCACATATTGCTGAAATTAAAACAAGAAGACTACCTTCGGATTTTGCATTACAGCAAGATAAATATACTGAATTTATGAGGCTTGAATTTCCTGATAAGCATGGTCAATTGGATAGGATGGTATTAAAACGTAAAAATGAAAGAGATCAGTTTGTTTTGGAGGTTTTTCCTGATCTAACAGCCTTTAAAGGTACACAGTTAAGTGCTGATGATCATAAGTTATCTATAAAAGAAAAAATTAAAAGGTTAAATAAAAGTTTTCAGGCATTAAAAGAAGAGCATTTAGGATATGTTGAGGATTGTGCAAAGCTTGAAAGATCAGTGTTTGCAAAAATGCCTAAAGAGCTGTTGCCTTGCAGTATAGAAGATGCCAAGAATTACTTTGCTAATAATAAAGTAAGTGTAGAGTTTGCCAGGGTGATGATGGCCTATATGATTGCTGAATCAGGGAAAAATGCCACCTACAGCTTGATTCGGGATTTTGGGAAATTTATTTCTGCCACTGAAGAGTTGGAGAGGAATAGGCGAAATTTGTCTGAAGATCAATTTAAAGAAGAATGTCAAAGATTGAACTTCCTGAATTATGATATATGTGGTCGACTCAGCGCCATGAAAGCCAGGTTGATTAGTGCAGAATCAGAAAGTTTAACAGTGGAAAATATTTCAGCAAGACTATACGAAGCCAAGAGAAAAACTCTGCTAAGAGATTATCAGGTTAAGCCTGCTACAGAAATAACAAAGAAAATCAGTGAAATGGCTAAACCGGAAAATAAAGGTAAGCCATATAAAATCAATTGCCAATGGGGAACGGGCTTTGGTAAAACAGAGATGGCAAAGCTCTATTGTATGCAGGCGTGTCGTGAAGGCTTAGGAGCCATCTATATAGCACCTGAGGAAAATGTAAATAATTTTGATGTGGAAATGTCCCGCTTCGCCAGGACTCAAGGATACAGGTATCAGCGTATCAATATCCGGGAGAGATTTGAAGAAAATCATCAATGGTGGGTCAATGGTCAAGCACTATCAGAAGTGTTGAATATGGTAAGGGGGCTACCAGTTACAGGGACAGAAAGTGGTATGCTAATCCCTGCCAGCATGTCCACAACTGATCTGCAATCCCTTCTACAGTTACATCAAGCTATTGCTAATAATCCAGAATTCAGGGCACAGTATTTGATTCTTGATGAAATAATCGGGGTGTTAACCGGAACCGGAGGAAGTAGTCACCCTCTCATTATCAGAGATGAATGTGATACATTTAATGATGCTGATGATATATCCAGATTTATTAACCAGTCTGTTTTGAACACATTAAACACTCAAGTTTCTTCAGCCGATATTATAGAGTTGCAGCTAAGCTATGATACTAGCTTAACTCATGGGATATATATGTCAGCATCAACTAACACAGAGTATGGGGCAGCCTTGTTGGCCAATGCAGAATCAGTGGATGATGTTGAAAAAAATACAAACAAACATGTTACTACCTGTGAGCAACGTTCAGAGCGCTATCTTCTTGATTCCAAATGGAGCCTGGAAACTAAAAAAGAAGATCTCCAGCAAACCCTTGAAAAAGCAATTGACTCCTATGGTCCAGATAGGGACTTGATAGTCTGTTTTCCAGGGTTTTCAGGTAATAATGGAACTCCCCCATCAATGGCACTTGCTATAAAAGGGGAAAAGGCTTTTAACAAGGCTATAAAGGGGCATAGAGCGAAAAAAGTTTTAGGGCATCTCTATTTTAAAAATGGAGAATATTATCGATATACCGAAGGTCATGAACGCTATGGGAAAACACCGGATAATAATAATGGTGTATTAGGTGAAAGGCTAACTGAGGCTGACGAAGCTGAAATAAGAAAAAACGGAGGTCGTGGCTATATTACCTGGATGACAGAAACCCGGGGGTATACTGCCGCCCAGAATAAAAATACGGTATTTATCTTTAAAAATCTATTTGGTCTTTCTTCATCAGATATACAGCAAGCACTGGGGAGAGATAGAAATAATGATGAACAGAGAAGTTTTGACGGAACTGTTTCAGTCAGTAAGGAGGAGCTGGAAGACTGGCGTCCTCAACGGCCTGAGGCTCAAGGGGTTCAGAAACAAGCACTGGACTGCTGGAAAGAGATGGAAAGTGCTAAGCGTAAATTAATAACAGAAGGTCAAACACCTTCGACCGCTTTACTCAAAGCAATGGAAGAAAAAATAAGTTTAGATTTTGATAGCAAGGATTCCAGAGAAGATGATCAATATCAGCTGATTGAAAAAAAGGCAGAGACTGCCCTTGGTCAACTTGAGAGAAAATGGAAAACTGATGGGGTGGCTGCAGAGCATATTTCCGCATTGAAGACATTTAAAAAATTAGAATGGAAAACTATTATGGCCTGTAAAACAGCACATATGGCCAGACGTGTGGAACTTGATTTTTCTAAAGCCACAAGAGAGTTTGAACAGGCAGGTAGCAAAGGGCAGCAGCATGCAGTATTACAAAACTTATTCAGACAGGAAAAGCTGCAGGTTGATGATAAGGTCGTTTCTGCATTCTGTGATATTAAAGATGAGCTAGGACAGAAACATAGAGAGGTAGTTTTAAAATCCAAGCTTGAACATGATGTAAAAAATGGGTCTCCAAAAAATCAAAATAGTAAGACTCATAAGTCAAGAGCTAATCCTGTGACACCAAAAACCACATCAAGATTTAATGGTAGTTTAAATAATGTTGCGGATAAAGCGGAAGAAAATCAAGCGTTTGTTGAAAATACAGCTGTAAATATACTCCATAGAGGAGAAGGGTTGCTACGTGAGGCCAGGTGTAAACCTGTTCTTATTGCGGAAGTGAAAGAAAGTCAGGGATTTGAAAAGAAGTACATGCAAGGAGGAATGCAAGATAAGATATCAGGTGTTTTAGATGTTTTGTCTGATTCTATACTGGATGATGAAACCTTGTTGAAAACATCCAGTCAAAAAGCACGTGATGAATTTGCGGCTTCAGTAAAAAAGCTGACTGGTGTTTTTGAAAATGAGGTTAAAAATATTAAAAGGAAAATTGAAGAAATCGTTGATCATCTTAAAACTGATTTAAATGTTTCTGGTGATGATGAAGGTCTAAAAAAACTTGAAGAAATGGTTGGCGATGATGCTATAAATACGCTTAAAACATCATTTTCAAACAGTATTTTAAGTGTTAAGGAAGAGCTTGATTCTAAAGAAGTATTGTTAAAAGAGCTTGAAAAAGAAGTTAAAGAACTAAAAGTTATTCCTGAAGCGAAGAAACTGTTAGTATCTATTGAGTCTGAAGATTTATCTCCTTCAAAAAAGATTGCTGAGATTAGAAGGTTTCAGATGGCCCAAGCTTTTAATAAAGTTCTCAGAGAGTTTTTAAGTAATTTTTCAGAGGTTGGTATTCCTATAAGAAGGGAAGATGTTACTGTCAGTGAAGAGCTTCCATTGTTGTGTGATAAAATTGATCAGCTTTTTGGTACGCACTCTACCTATTTTTCTACAGATGCAAATGGCAGAAAGCAGAGACTTTATTTAGATAAATTGAACCAGTCAATAGACTTTAGGTGTAAATCTTATAGTGATGATCGAAGGGGAGTGAATAAAAAGCCTAGTAGTGATTTTTCTTATTTCAGGTTAAAAATTGATTCGTATATGGTTAAGGAGAGAGATGGAGTTAAGGGAAAAGAAAAGGCAGAACAGTTTAGAAAATTTAAAGTTGATTTTAGAAAAAAAGAAGATGATCGCTTTAAAATTGAGAAAACAAGTGCTCAAAGTATGGAAGATATTGATATTTCTAAAATGGACGCATATGACGATCTTGAGTCATCCCTTGACGAGTTTTCTCAAACAGCGGAACTTTTTGTAAAAACGAAAATAACGGATCATGCCAGTAGAGAGGCACTCTCTGAGTATGTTAAAGGTGAATTAAAAGCTCGTCTAATTCAGTGCTATCAGTCCCAAGTTCAAGGCAGGCTGGTTCAGGAAGCAAGATGCTGTGACCAGTTCAGGGAGAGCCAGCAGCAAATTAGAATTGTACCACCCCCTCCCATGGTTCCTGTAATGTAAGATAGGTACTGTCTTATAACGAACTATACCTCTTCCTCAACCGATGCCTGATTATCTCCGCTGCTGTATTCACTACAAAGGTAAAAAGAAATAGCACCAGTGCCGCTAAAAACAGGATTCGATAATGGCTGCTGCCTACCTCTGATTCGGGCATTTCCACGGCGATATTGGCTGCCAGGGTACGCATTCCTTCAAAGATATTGGCATCCATAATGGGAGTATTGCCGGTGGCCATTAGCACGATCATGGTTTCACCCACGGCCCGGCCCATGCCAATCATCACCGCAGAGAAAATGCCCGGACTGGCTGTTAGCAGGACCACCCGGCTCAGGGTTTGCCAGGGGGTTGCTCCCAAAGCCAGTGAGCCATAGGTTAGATGCCTGGGCACACTGAAAATGGCATCTTCGGCAATGGAGAAAATGGTGGGGATCACTGCAAAGCCCATAGCCAGGCCAACCACCAGGGCATTTCTCTGGTCATAGGGAATGCCCAGTTCCGTGGTTAGCCAGGTGCGGATATCACCATGAAAGAGCCATTGCTCAATGGGGACAGCCAATGCAAATGCCAGAGCACCGCTGGCTAATACCACAGGAATCAATAATATGGCATGCCAGCCGTCCGGTACCCGGTGTCGTATGTTTCCAGGCAAACTTTCCCAAACCAGGGCAAATAGCAGGATGCCAACGGGTACTAATAACAATAATGAGAAAATTCCCAGTAAATGGTTTTCTATAAAGGGGGCCAGCCAGAGTCCGGCAAGAAAGCCGAGAATAACCGTGGGCAGTGCCTCCATAAGCTCTATGGCAGGCTTCACCTTCCGTCTTAATGCCGGTGCCATAAAGTAGGCGGTATAAATTGCACCACAGATGGCCAGGGGTGTTGCCAGCAGCATGGCGTAAAAGGCGGCTTTAAGGGTGCCAAAGGCTAGCGGTGTCAGGCTAAGCTTTGGCTCAAAATCGTTATTGGATGCCGAGGACTGCCAGATAAACTCTGGCTGGTCATAGGACTCGTACCAAATCTTATCCCATAATGCTGACCAGGAGAGTTCGGGATGTTCATTCTCCAGTTGATAGTATTGTTGTGTCGAATCACTATCCACTATCAGGGCATGACCTCTTGGCGAGATAGCGAGCTGGTTAATCGGGGTGTCTGATAACTGTTGGGTCAGCAGTACCCGATGGGCCGTGGTATAGAAAAGTCCAACCTGGCCTCTGGTATCGGTAGCCAGGAATCCCTTTTGCCTTTGTTCCGGAATAAGCTGTGTTATTGGATTATCAGCCAGCTTGAACCTGCGGATAAGTTTAAGCTCGCTACTCTCCCCTTGCCTTACCAAAAACCATTGGGATATCTGGCCGCTACTATCACCTGTCAGCAGGGAGACACCTCCCAGCAGTGACTCTATGGCAGTAATGTTTTCAGAGCCTTCTGTCAGATTTACTCTGGAATGAAACCTGGGCTTGTCAGGGTTGGATACGTTGATAATAGCCAGCTGATTTTTTTCAGTCATGGTATATAACCATGATTGATCTTCGCTAATCAGCACCTTTCCTTTAGCACCCTTAATTACCGGTAATACAACGGCCTGCTGTTCAAGACGGGTTTCTCCGGTGAGAAAGTCTTCCTTCTTGGAGAAAGCTGTCATAGCCAGCTTATTGTCACTGCTGCCAGCGATTAAAAGCCTTTCATCACTGTCACTGATTGCCACGCCCTTGATGGCATGAGCCTGTGAAAAAAGGTGAATTGGCTGTTTCCCATAGGGGTAACTGGTAAGGGGGGTAATGACCCGTTGATTGTCAGGCCAGGAGATGGAATAGTGCTGCTTAACCAAAATCACCTGACCATTGGATAGCCCTATAACTAACAGATTGCTGTTAGCCGATGCCCTGGCGATAGCAGTGACCTTAACCCCTTCTGGTATTGGCAATGGCAGTTGCTTGATGAGCTGACCGCTTTTGGCAGAAGAAAAAATAGCCTGTCCTGAGGAAAGTATTCGCAGAGCTATTTCAGCGTATTCGTCCATGGCAAGAAACAGGACGGTGCTGTTCTCGGTAATTTGACGGGAATAAGAGGACTCCAGATTGAGCTTTGCACCCTTAAATAAAGGGGCTACTTCATAGAGCAGGTAGAAAAAAATCAGGGCAATCGCCAGAATAACCCCCAGCCCACCGGTAGCCACCCCCCAGTGAGCCAGCTTCTCCTTGATAAATCGGAGAGTCTGGTATCGTTTCAGGGCTGGCGTGTAAAAATCAACTCCCGGGCTTTTTTCCATGGGACGATGATGCATAAATCAAGCGATCCGGTGTATTTGTAAGTGAAATCCTCGCATATTAAGGGATTGATATGACAGAGATATTACAGTAATTCTCTGTTGCTCCGTTTGATTAATCAGGGTACTTTAATACACGGCTGGAAGCTGTAACCTGGAGACTCAATCATCATGTTATTATCATTATCAATGGGACTATCGATGCCCTTATCTGGACTGACCTGCTCCAGTTCCCCTGCTGTTTCTGCTGCACCTGCCTTCTCCCATCACCACCCCCACCCCCACCATCATTGATTCCATCCCCGGAAACAATTTCTACTGTCTTGGGTCATTAGTAGACCCCGAACACTATCATCGTCCATAGTAATGAAATAAGCAGAATGCTGCTTCGTCTATGGTTGCCTAAATATACTATGAAAAATTTGGAATGCTTATGAACGCAGTGGTTATTGGTGTAATCACCATGCTGGCGTTGAGTATGGCGCGAATGAATGTCGTACTCTCAATCTTTGTTGGTGCTATGGTGGCCGGGCTGTCCGGTGGCCTGGAGATGACTGGAACCATGACCGCATTTACCCATGGTTTGGGTGGTGGTGCGGAGATTGCCTTGAGCTATGCCTTGCTGGGTGCTTTTGCAGCAGCCCTGGCTCATTCCGGAGTACCCGCCTGGCTTGCGGCGGGTGTTGCCCGCAAGCTGGATCGCGGCCCGGAGGGTAAACCTTCTGCCAGGGGAAAGTTTGTTTTGTTGGGAGGTATCCTTTGTATGGCCATTGCCTCCCAGAATATTATTCCGGTGCACATTGCCTTTATCCCTATCCTGATTCCTCCGCTACTGGCTACCTTCGGTAATATGCAACTGGATCGAAGGATTGTGGCCTGTGTTCTGGTGTTTGGTTTGTGCGGAACCTATCTGGTGGTTCCTTTTGGTTTCGGGAATATTTATCTCAATCAAATACTGGCCAGTAACCTGGAAGCCAATGGGGTAACCGTTGATCATGCCCTGCTTCCCCTGGCTATGGCTATTCCCGTTTCTGGCATGTTTCTGGGAATGTTGTTTGCCATTTTTGTCAGCTATAGAAAACCTCGCCACTATAATGTTGTCGAAAGTAAAGTAATTAAACAATACGATGAGGCCCTGGCTAAAAATACCCTTTTGGTGGTTGGGACGGCAGTGGCTCTGGCTCTGGTGATTCAGATAGTGACCAGCTCCATTGTTCTGGGTTCTGTGGCGGGTTTTCTGGTGATGGTGGTGGCAGGAATTGTTCAATGGCGAAAGGCCGACGATGTTTTTATTGAAGGCATAAAAATGATGGCCTTTGCCGGGTTTGTGATGATGGTGGCTTCCGGATTTGGGGAAGTGCTTCGCCAAACCGGCGACATTCCACAACTGATTGACTCGGTAACCTATCTATTTGCGGGTAATAAAGCCATTGCTGCATTAATGATGTTGATTATTGGCTTGCTGATTACTATGGGTATTGGTTCGTCCTTTTCCACTATCCCTATCATTGCTGCTATTTTTGTACCTCTTGCCATGCAACTGGGCTTTTCTCCGCTGGCTACGGCGGCATTGGTGGGCACGGCAGGTGCCCTGGGTGATGCTGGATCACCGGCCTCGGAGTCAGCCATAGGTCCCACTGTGGGTTTGAGCACCGATGGCCAACATGATCACATTCGGGATACGGTAATGCCTACTTTTCTGCACTATAACATTCCCATGATCGCCTTTGGCTGGGCTGCCGCTATGATGTTGTAATCTGTACTCATTGGCTTTGAAAATCCTGAAAAAGGCTCGGATAACTCCGGGTCTTTTTTTGCCATAGGAAAGACAGGTCAATAAAACGACATTAGTCATAAAAATGTCATCTTTGTGTCACCCGCTTGTAACACCGGGGCAATATGTTGGCTATCGAAACTGTTTGATCCTTCTTGTTAGAGGAACTGAATTGTGAAGAAAGCCCTATTGTCTACTTTAGGTGCAATTGGTGTGGCGGCAGCCCTGGTTGGCTGTGGTGGCACAGAATCTTCATCCAGCCAGTCTGTTAGCATCTCAGGCTCAACTTCCGTTACTGAAGTCATGGAGCTATTGGCAGAAACATGGCAACAGCAACACCCAGGTGCTGTGGTAGAGGTGCAGGGTACTGGCTCATCTGCCGGTATAAAGGCGGCTAATAACGGCACCAGTGAAATTGGTATGAGTTCCCGCCCCGTCAAGACAGAAGAAGAAAAGGGCGGTGTGAATCAGAAAGTGCTGGCCCATGATGGCATCGCCGTTGTTGTGAATAATGCCAACGGGGTCAGTGATCTTAGCAAGGAACAGATAGCCAGTGTCTTTAAGGGTGAAATCACTAACTGGAAAGCACTGGGAGGCAGCAATAACCCCATTGTTGTGGTGACACGTGATCCGGCTTCCGGAACCCGTGGCGCCTTTGAAGACATTATGAAACTAAAGATTAAGGATGTCAGTGGTAACAAGCTGTCGGCTGTAACCGCCAGTGCCCAGGTGGCTAGTGGCAACGGGGTTGTGAAGACCATTGTTGCTCAAAATAAATATGCCATTGGCTATATTTCTCTTGGTACTGTGGATAACACCCTTAAGCCTCTGGCTGTAGATGGAGTGCAACCGTCAATCCAGGCTATTGCTAATGGGGAATATACAGTTTCCCGTCCCTTTGTACTGTTATTTAATGAACAGAAACTGTCTGAAACCGGTAAGGATTATCTTGACTGGATGCTTTCTGCCGAAGGCCAGAGAATTGTTTCAGAGCATGGCTATATTCCGGTGATATAAGAGCAGATACCCATAACAATAATAAACGCTCGATCCCTGGCAGGCCTGTTTTTTCTGGAACAGGCTTGCCTACTCAAACGCTTGTCAGGACGTGACAATCATGGCAATGAATATTCAACCCGCGCAGATTGACAAGGCCTTCCATGGCCTTTTCTTTGCCTGTGCCCTGTTCAGTACCCTGGCCATTGGTGCCATCGGGGCTTTTATTTTTTATGAGGGCTTTCCTGCCCTCAGTGCCACAGGGCTTCTTGAATTTATAACGGGTTCCCGCTGGGCGCCCCCTGTTTATTTTGGTATAGGCCCGATGATTATGGGGTCGGTGGTTTCAACCCTCGGCGCTATTGCCCTGGGTGTACCCATGGGACTTCTCACCGCTATTTTCCTCGCTGAGATTGCCCCAGAGAAAATAGCTGGTGTCCTGAGAACAGCCATTGAATTACTGGCAGGGATTCCATCGGTTATCTATGGCTTTTTTGGCCTTGTGGTCATTGTGCCGCTAATAGAAAAAACCTTTGGGGTTCCGGCGGGTAATACCATTCTGGCAGGTATAATCGTTCTGACCGTGATGATCCTGCCAACGGTCATTACCCTTTCCGAGACAGCTATCCGCGCTGTTCCCCGAAGTTATCGTGAAGGTTCCCTGGCGTTGGGGGCATCAAAAATATTTACCATCTTTAAGGTGGTACTTCCCGCCGCCCGTTCCGGTATTTTGACGGCAACTATTCTGGGTGTAGCCCGGGCCATTGGTGAAACCATGGCCATCATTATGGTCATGGGCAATGCCACGGCAATTCCGGGCAGTCTGCTGGAACCTGCACGAACCCTGACCGCCAATATTGCCCTGGAAATGTCCTATGCCAGCGGCATTCATAGTAGTGCGCTATACGCCACAGGTATTGTGCTGTTTGTCTTTATTATGTTGCTCAATGCCTCGCTACTTTATTTAAACAAAAAAAAGGCAGGTAACTCATGACTCCGTCCACCAGTGTTGCCCGGTCTAATACCACCCTGAAGGTTCCGTCGGGTCTTTCTGTCATCACCCGGCCAGATATCAGAAAGTGGCAGGACAGAATACTGATGTCGTTAATTGTGCTGGCTACAGTAACCACGGTGAGCACCCTGTTCTGGATTCTCTGGCATATCATCAGTAACGGTATTGGTCATATCAATTGGTCTTTTCTGTCATCGGGCTATAGCCGAACCGGTGCAGTGTCCGGTATCTGGCCGATGATTGTCTCCACGGTGTATATGGTTTTGCTATCGCTGGTCATTGCCGCGCCGGTGGGTATTATGGGAGCCATTTATTTAACTGAGTATGCCCGTCCTGGCAGCAAGATCGTCGGTGTTATTCGCTTTACCACGGAGAGTCTGGCGGGTATTCCTTCCATCATCTACGGCCTGTTTGGTCTGACCCTTTTTGTAGCCACTCTTGGACTGGGTTTCTCCATACTGGCAGGAGCCCTGACCCTGGCCATCGTGATTCTGCCGGTGATTATCCGCACCACTGAGGAAGCACTGATGAGTGTTCCTGCGGCTTATCGGGAAGGTTCCTACGGCTTGGGTGCTTCCCGCCTCTATACCATCTGGCGTTTAATTCTTCCTAATGCCATGCCGGGTATTATTACCGCCATTATTCTCTGTATCGGACGAATTATCGGTGAATCAGCCCCTGTATTTCTAACCGCAGGTATGGTGGCCAGAATTCCGGATTCCGTTTTCGATTCAGGCCGCACACTGACCGTCCATCTATACAAACTGACACAGGAACTCTTTTCCGTCAGTGAATGGAATCAGGCTTATGCCACGGCCACTGTACTGGTCTTGATTGTACTGGCCTTGAATATTGTCACCCGCATGTTGTCAAAACGTTTTAAGAAGGCATAAGACCATGAATAGCACCGTCTTTGGCACAGAACCGAACCTCCGTAAGCACCGCCCTATTCATGCAGGCCAGTACGCTACCAAGTTTGGTATTGAAAACCTGAATCTGCACTATGGCAGTCAACAGGCGCTTTTCCATATCGGTATGACCATTCCGGAAATGCAGGTGACGGCCCTGATCGGTCCCTCCGGTTGTGGCAAGTCCACACTGCTCAGAACCCTCAACCGTATGAATGACTTGATTCCCGGCGTAAGCATTGATGGCAGGGTGGAACTGGATGGGCAGGATGTCTATGGCAACATGGATGTTCAGCAGTTGCGAATGCGAGTGGGCATGGTTTTCCAGAAGCCCAACCCCTTCCCCATGAGTGTTTATGACAACATTACCTACGGCCTGCGAGCCCAGGGTATCAGTAACCGTGAGCGTCTGAATGAAACCGTGGAAAAATCCCTGAAGAGTGCGGCACTATGGGATGAAGTCAAAGACCGCCTTAAGGAATCGGCACTGGGGCTGTCTGGTGGGCAGCAGCAGCGGCTCTGTATTGCCCGAACCATTGCCATGGAACCCGAAGTGATCCTGATGGATGAACCCACCAGTGCCCTTGACCCGGTAGCCACGGCCAGAATTGAGGCGTTGATGGGACAGCTAAGCCGTGAGTTCACCATTGTGATTGTCACTCACTCCATGAACCAGGCACGGCGGATTTCCAATAAGACAGCATTCTTTTTAATGGGCAAGCTGGTAGAGTTTGATGACACGGATACTATTTTTAACAACCCGCTAGACCCCCGCACCCAGGATTATATCAGTGGCCGGTTTGGGTAATACCAGCCTCCTCAAAATAGCAGCAGAAACGTAAGCGCCTTGCGAAATACATCTACAAACCTGAAACAAAAACAGCCACCTTGGCTCCGGTGGATGTTGTGCCAGAAGAAAAACTGAGTGGCGAATCTTCCATTTCGTGTCTGACTCTGACGACTCCGCAAGGCGAACGGCTTTGAGCCTGATGCTTGGTTATGTCATGTACTGAGAGAACTACCAAAGTTGGATAAAGGCCAAAGCATTGACCATCTGCTCCCCATCAAACTCCCATCTGAAGAAGCAAAAAAAGCTGCTTGAGCTACAGTTGATGGAGATTAGGTAAATCTAGGGGGCGTTCTCAATTAGACATGTGACCAGCCAGCCGTGATGAGCGCCAGGCCCTTCGGGTTCCTCACACAGGCATTCATGCCGCGTTGTACGACTTGAACAGGGAACCACCCTGCCCTGCGTCGTACGCCTTGCCTGAATGCCTGTGTGAGGAACTGGTCTCATGACTAATTGAGAACGCCCCCTAACTCAATCAACTGCTTACTTTGATAACAGAGTCGTGTTAAGAAGTTGTAAAAATGTTTTTGATTAGAGCTATTAAATCTATATTGATTGGTTTTGGAATATCCTTTGCCACTGTAAACATCTCTACTGCGACTGAAGTACAAGGTGTTTTAAGGGGTGAGCAAGAGACTGCTTCGGAACTGTATAGAGTATCGACAAAAGAGCGGATCTGCCCCTTAGGCCAAGAACGGCGCTTTAAAAGTAAATTGGCTGAATTGTCCAAAAATAACTCTACTTTGCAAACTTATGTTTTTCCCACGAATAACAATGAAAGTAGAGAAGAAACAACCTGTAGTCCAGTTTGTATTGTAGTCAGTAGCTTTTTTGAGGAAGGCGCTTCGGAGTGTGATAAAAATGCTCATTTATTATTGAAAGACCATGAAAGTGATAAATTTTCTTGGGTTGTAATGAAGCCCTGCGAGGATGATACAGAGCGTCCTGCAATCATTTATTACTTGGCTGCCTGTGCAGGAGGAGATGGTGATAAACCACCTGTTTCCAATCCTTGGGACTATAAACCTAATGATTTATTAATATTCAGTCCTGAAGAAGATGATGACAGGTCATTGGGATACTGGATCTTTTTTGGTGGGGGCTTGATGCATGTGAATGGTTCCCCTTCAACTCACATATTGGAGGCTGTGAGCACTTTATCTCATCTGCCAAAAGAGTATGCAAAAATGTCATCTGGTGCTCTTGGCTATGGCTCGGAAAAAGTTCATAGAAGAGGGCTGCGAGGAGGCAGTAAAAACTTTGGTGGTGGATGGACTTCTAATAACCCCACGGGAGGGGGGTGGAGTTCTAATCCAGATTTTAAAAACGTAGGAGGTTCGAGTGGATCATCGTTTTGGACAGGCAAAAGCCATCCTGGTGCTAATCAGGGAGGAAGAGCAGGAGGAAGTGCTTGGGGGACTGGTTGGTCTAAACCTAGCGGGAGTGGTACGGGTAGCGCAAAACCTTTATCTGGATCGAAAATCTCTGGTAGTAAATAGGAATTACTGACCTATTGTAAGCGCGATTGGTGAAATACATGCACTTCACCAATCGCTAATGCAGAAACCGTAGCTTAGAAGAAGCAATTAGTATCATACTATAGCCTTTTCAAATCATCCGGAATTCGGCAGTGACAGTAGAACAACATTTTGATTACCTGGTTATTGGTGGTGGCAGTGGTGGTATTGCCACTGCCAATCGTGCGGCTATGCACGGCGCTAAGGTTGGCCTCATTGAAGCCAAACATTTAGGCGGCACGTGCGTTAATGTGGGCTGCGTGCCCAAAAAAGCTATGTGGTTTGCCGGACAGATCGCTGATGCCCTGCGCTATGGCCCTGATTACGGTTTTGATACTGACCATAACGCAAGTATGAAGGCCTTTAATTGGAGTAGGCTGGTGGCGAGCCGCCAGGCTTATATCAGCAGAATTCATGCTTCCTACGAGCGAGTGCTTGGCAATAATAAAATTACTGTTCTGGAAGGCTATGGTGGTTTTGTTGACCGTAACACCGTCGAGGTGAATGGTAAGCATTATTCTGCTGACCATATCACCATTGCTACGGGTGGCCAGCCTGTTATTCCTGGTGTTCCCGGTGCTGAATACGGCATTGACTCTGATGGTTTCTTTGAGTTGACTGAACGTCCTGACCGGGTTGCCGTTGTTGGTGCGGGCTATATTGCGGTGGAGCTGGCGGGTGTACTGCATGCCCTGGGTAGCGAAACCCATCTGCTGGTTAGAAAGCATAAACCCCTGCGTAGCTTTGATGACATGCTGTCCGATACGTTGGTGGAAATCATGGAAGCCGAAGGACCTGCCTTACACACCCATGCTATCCCCAGCAAGGTTGTTAAAGAAGAGGATGGCAGTTTAACCCTGCACACCGAAGATGGCCGCTCATTCAATGTGGATACCCTGATTTGGGCTATCGGCCGCTCACCCAAAACGGCAGATATTAATCTGGAGTCTACTGGTATTGAGGTAAACCAACGGGGTTATATTCCCGTGGATAAATTCCAGAATACCAGTGTGCCCGGCATTTATGCAGTGGGAGATAATATCGGTAAGGTTGAACTGACGCCGGTAGCGGTTGCAGCGGGACGAAGGTTGTCTGAGCGCCTGTTTAACAACAAGCCCGAAGAGCATCTGAATTACGACAGTGTAGCCACCGTTGTCTTCAGCCATCCCACCATTGGTACTGTTGGCCTTTCAGAACAGCAGGCCCGTGAACAATACGGCGATGATAAGGTAAAGGTCTACACCAGTCAGTTCACCGCCATGTACAGCGCCCTCACCAGTCACCGTCAGCCCAGCCGGATGAAACTGGTCACCGTGGGAGAAGAGGAAAAAATTGTTGGTATTCACGCCATCGGTCATGGCTCCGATGAAATGCTTCAGGGTTTTGCCGTGGCATTAAAGATGGGAGCAACGAAAGCTGATTTTGATAATACGGTAGCGATTCATCCTACCAGTGCTGAAGAGTTTGTGACCATGCGCTAACAATAATTGGTTGGAGAGTCATAAAGATTTTTATGGTTCTCCGGTTAATAACCGTTAAATTATTGAAGCGATAAGTGGTATCGATATATTCAAAATAAAATTGAACTATTATTTTCTCTTTTTACATTTTGGAAGATCATATTGAATATGAAAGTTTCTAATCAATTTATAATTTTTACCACAAGTTTCAACCAGGGGTGGCCTGACGCGGATATATTCACCTGAGCTGTTAATAATAAAAAACTTGTATTCACTACACTGGGGAGCTGTTGTCACAAACACATCCATAAGAATGTAATGTTCTGTATTCTCATCAAAAATATAACGATGTGCAAGAAGGTCATCATGTTCGGTAACTGCCAGTTGCTTCTGGATTAAACCGTTTTCTATTATTTCTTGACAGGTATAAGGAATATGCAGTTTATAGCTCATTGATAAATCATAGGCGTACATTTTTTCGATGACATCCGGATCTTTTATTAGACCCACCTCAAAATCTTGCTCTTTTTCAAGACTGTCGACACAATCATCTGGATCATTAGAAAATGTAAAAATTGATGAACAAACAGCCGCCGCTTTACTATGTTCATCAAAAGGCGACTGTAAAACACGTTTCCTTTTTTCATCTAAAGTATCACTAATGAATACTGCCTCCTCTAAAAAACGCATAAAATAGCTGGATTTTCTAAAGCCTACTAATAATGCGTTGGGTTTAATCTTTATTCTGAGTATTACCATTCCGTTATGAGCCCATATATGATAATGTCTGCAATGATGAAAAAAACCTGTTATATTTGGGCGAGTGCACTTCCTTTCAGCATAATCCTTTGCCGTGGCATATTTACGAGTTATATAAATACCAGTACCATATTTTTCTCCGCCAAAACATGCGTGGTTAGTTTTTTTCTGTAATAAAAAATTTCTTTTTCGTTCAATTTCAAAAGCTCTCCCACCCCGATAACAATAAATATCACTATCCATAGTGCAAGACAGGTGACTTTTTCTATACTCCTCAATAAGTTTAAACATTTCATAGTCGTAGCAAGTTAAACACATTCTAAAGTCTATCTCATTCATTGATTCTCTTGATTTTATTGCCATGAAATTATATTTATAGTAACGTTCAGCATAGTAATACATAAAATCGCATAGTTCATGTTCGGAAACATGACTTGGATTGCAAAAAGAAAAAAAGTCATAACGATTAACTAATATATCAGAAAGGCCTTCGCAGTCTGCTTTGCTGGTACCAGGGAAACGTTTTAAAATAATACGCTGTAAAATTTGTTCCTTTTCTTTTTGTGTTAAAATGCTTTCAACTTCCATAGGTTCTGCTATTATTTTATCGCATTCCATATCTTCTAACATGGATTCACTACAGGCATCATCTTCACTCATCATGGAATGACAAGTTGAAACATACAGTTTGATAAATAAAACTGAAATAAATATCGTTATTTTGTATGGAAGCCTCATATTGAATACTGATCCCATAAGAAAAAAAGACTTATCAGTAAAGTCTATTGGTAATCTCTGGTTCAGATAACCTCTCAAGAGTATACTATAAAGGAATTCTAGACATGGATAGGCTTAAGAACTAAGTAGTGTATAGATTGCTTTCGAATAATTTAACCATCCAGTCGGACAGTATTAGAAAATGAGATCATATACTCCTCTCCAAATGAAAAAAGCACCCGTTCAACTTCTTTTTCAAATTCCGCAAAGCTCTTGATTGACAAGAGGTTGAGCCATTCATACTTTATTTTCCTCCACAGGATTTCAATCAGGTTGAGCTCAGGTGAATATGTTGGCAGGGGTGCTCTCTCTGATTAATTAAAACGCTGATACAGGCTCATTGATTCTATCCTCCACCATTAGGTGGCTCCAGAACTGCTCCCAACGTTCTTTAGTTTGACTGAGTGCTCTAATTCCCAAAATTATGGCTGCACTGCCGTGTTTCCAGCGCATGCCTGAACAGCACAAACGCTGTTTCACCAGCGTTTTACAAGCAGCTTCCGTAACACCTGACCCTATGGGCCATTCGTTTTTCACTGCCTGATAGTAACGCATCAACGACACGTTATTTTTAAGATAGGTGATGGCTTTGTAGAGCTTTTCTACCAGTGTCGGCGTTTTTCGGGGAAGATCTACAGACTCAAGTTCATGTAGTAGCCTCGAAGCTGAACCCATTTTATGTTTCAGCCGGTGTAGCCGGTCATCAAGCCATGACTCTCTCTGTTTTTCATCATCTGGGAACAATGCCTGTGACGCCGCGCCGATGTATTCCATTACATGAAAGAAGTCCAAAATCTGGTATTGCGTATGCTTTTTCAGAAAGCGCCAGTTATCTTTTGCACCATCGGCTACTCCTACATAATCGGCACGAGGAAAGCGCTCTTTTATCTGCCGGATTTCTCGTTCAAGATGCCCTAAAAAGCAAGCCTTTCCGTATTCCGGTGCAGAGGCTGTATAAATGGTATACTGCCTATGGCCAGTGGCATCATATAGGCTGATTGTGCCGCACATCGCTTCACGCCAGCCATCATCACAAAGCAGCATGCAGGTGCCGTCAAGGCCTATGGCCACAGAAGAAACCGGCTCATCCAGCTGAGGGATCTCGTACTCATCATTAATGTGGTCTTCTATCAGAAAGCCAACAGCATCGGATAAATGCTTGATGTAAGACAATGCCAACTTACGGCTATGGTTCAAAGCAAGGTCTTCTGCTACAGCAGGCGCAGGCATTTTACTGTATTTCCAGCTAACCATCTTTGCTAATTTGGGCGTCGCAGCACCGATAATATGAGCATGATGATCCAGTGGGCACCAAGTCTTTCCTTCACAGTGTCCTTGATAGACAGCCCGTTCATAAGTGACAGCGCCATAGGGTGTTTCGTAACGCTTGGCGACCTGGTGTTTATACCTCAGTTTTTGGCCTTTCAACACAATGGGGTCATGATCAGGCACTTCAAAGCGTTCTAACAGCTCGCCAGTGCCCAATCGACCACCTTCATTGAGAGCTTGTTGGAGCAAGTCTTCACTGGTGAGCATATTACCTGTATCAACAGGCACTTCTATTTGCAGGGTGAAGGTTTTCTCTGTACGGGAAAGGATTACAGCAGTCATATTAAAAGCGATACGTATCTCGTTCTTTACAAGATAGCTGATTTTAAAATGCTGTGTGTAATCACTCTTTCGTGTCAATCAATCTGAGAGAGCACCCGTTGGCAGAAAGCAGACCAGCAATTTCTTTTCAATCATCCAGTCATCAATTCTGGCACAAAACTTTTTGCTGGTGTGAATGCTGGCATTATCCACCATAACCACCGTGTAACGGTCATTTGAGCTGTATTTTTCATCTGCCATTTTCTCTGCAAAGTCATCAAAGGCCGCAATCACCGTATCGCTATTCACTGAACCCACAACAGGATAATGAAATAGCTCACAGCATCGGTTCATAAACCCCAGTACGTTGATGCGTTTACTTTTGACTGATGGTATTCTGAGCTGCTTTCCTTTTTCCTGCCAACCGTATGGCACACAAGGTTCCTGGGTAAAGCCGGACTCATCAAAATAAAATAAATTGATTAACCCTTTGCTCTCGGCTTCCTGGGCATCTTTCAGAGCAGTTTTACAGTCATGGAATTGCTCTTCGTCCCGTTTATGTTTGCATGATTTACGGAGTCTTTTGTAAACCAGCCCTGCTTTTTTACAATGTTTGCCAGAGTAATTTTTGATGAAGATTTACCGGTTTCATCCTCGATCTTGGATTTGACATACGATAAGCGACGAGGCTCTTCAGCCACTAATTCTTTTATGCGTTGCACTTCGGATTCGTCATATATGCACGGCCTACCGCCACCATGCCCCTTGTACAAGGCACGAATACCATATTCTTCCCAATCATCAATCCACTGAGAAGCAGTTTGATATCTAATTTCAAGTATTTCGGCAATTTGCTCAAGGGTAAAGCCACGATTGCTCAATAAAAGGCTATGGGCTCTTTCCCTTACACATCTCAGAGGTCCGTAGTGTTTGGCGAATTTCAAAGTTAATAAAACAGCTTCATCAGTGATTGTAGTGACGTACTTCATAGGGAGAGGGACTTAAAGACCAGTACTCTCTTTATAATAGACTAAATGTATCATTCAATGGCTATCTGATCGTTAGATCAAGAAGTAGATTTCTCGTACTGGCCGAACATCCAGTTTATTTGAAACCAAACTATGACCTACTTATGATCTCTATCCCTACAAGCCTCATCATATTCCTTAAGCACCAGAACCACAGAGCCAAAGCCAGGAACCATTCCATCCGCTTTCTCATCATAGGCCGATATATACCCACTTTTGGACATATTCATACCTACTTTATATTCATATCCTGAATGGAGTGGATATGGAAGACAACTTCCTCCAGCAATAGCTACATCGCAATCTCCTGTAATTAACCCTTGAATTGCAACATGCACTGACATTAAACCACTGGAACAAGCTGACTGAATTCCAACAGCAGGACCTTTTAAATCAAGTAAAAATGAAGTCCTTAGTGATTGTTGCTCTTTATTTTTTCCAATTTCAATCTCAAAGGGATCATACTTATTACTTGGCAGGCAATCTTGCTTATCAAGGATAGCATAGTTACTATCTGAGGATGAGCTATACACTCCAACTGTACGACTGATCTTCTTTGGGTTATATCCTGCTAATTCTAATGCCTTCCATACCTGTTGTATAAATAATCTTTGCTGAGGTTCAATAATAAGACTATCACGTAGAGATATACCCAATAATTCATAATCAAATTCTTCATGTCCGGATATGTATCCAGCACGAGTAATCTTATTGTTTAAATCACCATTGTTTTTAAGGGCATCATTTCCTGACTCTAATAAACCAATAAAATCATCAATATTTCTACAGCCAGGAATATTGAATGAAAAACCAATTATTGCAACATCCATACATCACTCTTAAATATATAAATTAAAAAATAAATTACACCAGAAATATTAAGCCATATTATTCAAATCATTTTTAACGAAGTGTAATATGAATCCATCTCACAGAATTTCAGCAATAACATTGCTGATGCCGAATAAAATCCAAAGGTATCTTTCTTAGAACATCTTGATGCAAATTCAGGCAGCCAGCTTAATAAAATATTATCAATAAAAAAATTTTGTGATAGTGTTTGTTTTCCATGGTTACCTTCATTAGGTAAATCTATTAACCTGGAAAAAAACTCTAGTTCTATAGAAATATGATCACCTAAATCATTAAAATCTTCGTTCAGTAAAAATCCACAATTCTTAATCATTTCCCCAATTTTTATAGCATATTCAGAATCATGTAATTCCTGATTACTTAGGTAAATTGATGCATATGGTAATGCACCACTAACTTGATCCCGAAGGAATAATGTACAGTAGTCAGCAGCAAGTTCCAGAAGTATATCATCTCTTGATAACATTTTATCAAGATAAAACATAAATTGCTTAACTGACTCCCTTAATTCATTTATTTCGGAAAGATTATGTAGAAAATTCGTAAGTTCTCAATAACTGCTGGTTAACCCACACGAAAAGTCGCTGGATGCTTGTTCTATCAGGTCGGGCAACCAGGGAAAACTGCCACTGCCCATGATTCGATCTTTCAGATAATGCCAAAACGATAAACCGTACAACCGGCAAGTTTTTTTCAGGCTGGCAAACGTATCCCGGCACTTTCTTCCCGCTTTGCTTTTTGTGCCGCCGCTGATTTTTCGTCGTTTCACGTATTCCCGTATTTGGCTTTCGCTCAGGTTGTTATGGAGCGGAAGGCTTGGAGCATCGAGTACCTGTAGCAATTCCTTCTCTATAACGACCAGCCCTGACAGTGCGTCCTGTAAATCAGGAAAGTCTACCTGGGTATTAGTCAGGGCCTTGAAATCGCGACGTATGTTTTGAGCTTTACTTTTATCGGGGCTGGCCTTGAAGACTTTTAAATCGTTGTAGATAGCCCAGAACCATGTACGACACCAGTACTGTGCACTGGCTTGCTGCTCATTGACCGGGTGGACTTTAGCCAATCCCCGCTCCGCATGAACCCAGCATTGAGCATGGTTGAATACGTTGAACTGCTGAGCACCATCACTGAATGTGGTCAGGTGTCCCATACCATGAGCCATTAAGCTGCTGTAAATAAGCGCTTCTGCTGCTTGCTTGCGCCGGGTCTTTCCCGTTAGCCCATGGTCGTTAAGGGCTGCTTCCCAGGCTTCCCGGTTTAAAAACGTAACGCCCATGTATTGCCTGATGATGCTTAGCCACTTCTCCGGGTAATCAAATTTTTCCAGATAGTCCAAGGCGTCCTGCGTGACGGAATAAGTCTTCCAGGGGCGATGCAAGAGGCTCAGGAAGTTTTCCCTACTCTTACTGCCTGTGCTCTCAAACCAGGCAAATAGCTCATTGTTGATAATGGTACAGTAGCCATTTTGTCCTTTATGCCTAGCTCCGGTGTCATCGGTCTGGATGTAGCGGGAGCATTTGAACCCTGTTGCCAGCAAAGCGTCTTTTTCTTCATGAAAGTCAGTATGACCTTCAGTGAGTAGCCGATGAAGTTCTCCCGCGGACATTGAGATTCCTATATCCCACAACCAGTCCAACAGCTGCGGCTGAGTCACCGAGCAACCGTGATGCTGGTACAACAAATAGGACTGGAGTTGTGGTCCATAGTGATGTCCATGCAGGCTTTCGGGAGGTTTTGCTGTGATGGTTTGTCCGTCGGGCGTCTGCCATTGCTCCAAATGATACTCGACCGTGAACGCCTGAATAGTCAGCTCTTGTACAGAAAAAGAGCTAAATCCGTTTGGTGTCGAACCAGACGGGACATCAGATACTTCTACGGTGATGATTTTTTCTGTTGCTGGCTTATCAGGCTGTTGGCGATTTTTTCGTGTTCGTTCGCCAGGCTTCTCAACCTTACGTTTCCCTGAATTATCAGGCGGTTCGTTGTCATCACCGGGACCATTATCACCCTTTTTACCATCATCTTTTGGTTTTGTATTGGGTCTGATATCAGGCTTTGGCGGCAGTTTTTTAAGACGACGAATCTGCGCTTGCAGTGCCTCAACAAGCGCTTGAAGCTTCGCTATCTGCTCTTGCTGCTGAGTAATCTGCCCTTGCTGCTGAGCAACAAGATTCAGTAATCTCGCAGGTGAGTACACTTGCTCTTGATTGATTGGGGGTTGCATGAGGGAAGGATAGATGTATATCAGAATTTTGCAGCTATCCAGCAGTTATTGAGAACTTACGAAAATTCACCATATCTACGCTAGTGTAAAAATCAATATCATCTTTAGTTAACTCTTCTCTAAAAATTGTTGATAGCCACATATAAATATCAGAACGAAGCCCATCGAAGCAGGTATACTTAGGCATTAATTACCCTTTAACTAATCATTAATATAATTTAACAGACACTCATTAAAGCGAGAGAGTTTGTAAAGCCTAGAAACAGACCTCTACCAATAAACCAGCAACTCAAATAAATATTAATCAGGCATCTCATATAAACTCTCAATGATGTCCCAAGCTAATATTTTTCTATATTTTAAAACTCTTTAATATCGCTAGATATTTATGAAGAAATAATAGCCATAGCTTCAATTTCAACTAATAGCTCACCACGACATACATCTGCTATAGTATATGTAGCCGGAATTTCCTTCGGAAAATACGTTTCGCACAATAACTGAACAGCTTTGTAGTCTTCTTGTCGTTTAATATAAACGTTATAGGAGCAAACACCTTCTAATTTAAGATTCCCTGGTTTTATTTTGCTTATATGAACCCTCTCATGCTCAGGATTAATTAATAATGAAATGTTTTGAATTGTGCAAAGCGTTTGTCTTTCAATATCATTTTCGTATAAGCTATCAGATCCTATTATGCTAGCAGTACCTGAAATACTTATTAACTGATTGTTTCTGCTTTGAAGACTGATGGCTCTCGCAAATAATGGAGGGATTTCACTTTTATTTTCTGGATACTGATATGCATTTGTCTGTACCCTGTTTTCAAAAGGAGTGAAAGTGTCACCACATTTTTTCTTACAAGCTAAAACACTGACACATCCTATTTGATTCCTGCTTCCAATGCCAGTACTTGCTGGATATTGATATACCTTATATTTTTCAAATGATTTCTTTCTTGCTAAATTAATTATTTGATATTTTCCTTCATTGTCATCTAATATACCATCAATAAAAAGCCAAAAACGTGAGATATGCTCAATACTAAAACCATTCTTTAGTAAAGAGTTAATTGCTTTATCAAAATATGAGCTCCATAAATCTAATTCTTTTTGATTATCTATATGATTATAATTTAAAACTGTCCGTCCCCACGTTATATCTGGTTGAGAAATCAATTTCGTCCTATCATCTCTAGTTACAGCAGCTATTCCCGTGACATCAATTAAATCACTGCAACAGCAAGGCTTACAGTAAATTCCAAATGGAGTGATTTCGCACAAAATAACGTCTACTTTTGATAGGGATACTTTATCAATGGCTGTCTCTCATGGCTTATCCATTCCAAAAAAGTCGTAAGCATCTTTGTGCAAACAGTTTAATTACTACGATTTCTGAAAGTTATGAGCAAATTCCAGATGTCCGACCAAACAAGGATTCCAGAAAAATAACAATACATGATGCCTCCATGTCCGCTTTTGCCATGATGCATCTCAAGTACCCATCGCTCCTCTCGTTTGAGCGTGATAAAACAGAGCAAGAAGTAAGGCATAACCTTGAGCACCTGTATCAGATAAAAAAACGTGCTCCCTGTGATACCAGTATGCGGGAAATCCTGGATCCAATAGATCCCGTAGAGTTCAAAAAGCCTTTTAAGACATTGCTGTCTAACGTCCAAAGGGGCGGATTACTGAAGGCATTCGAATTTCACTGCGGGAACTTGAAAAATCACTACTTGCTCCCGATCGATGGAACTGGGCTATTTTACTCCTGCAATAATAAAAAACCTTGTCAGGAGTGCTGTACTAAAAATAAGGGAAAGGTCAACGAAGCTCACTACCACCAGTTAATGGCAGCATGCATTGCTCACCCGGATCAAAAAACAGTCTTGCCATTGGCACCGGAAGCCATAGTTTGCCAGGATGGTTCGACCAAAAATGACTGTGAAAAAAATGCCATCAAACGGTTATTTGCCACCATACGAGAGCATCACCCACGTTTAAAGTTCGTTATTCTTCTGGACAGTCTTTATGCTGACAACCCCACTGTCCAGCTGATTAAGAGTTATGGCTGGCATTACATCATTGTAGCGAAAGACGGAAACCATGCTTCGCTGGTTGAAGCGATGGATGAGCTGGATAAAGAGGGAAAAGTTCACCGTGCTGAAAAAGTTAATGAAGAGACTGGAATTAAGTGGTGGTTTCGCTATGCCAATGACGTCAGGCTGAACAAGGCAAAATATGCAGAACAGGTTAATGTGCTTGATTTTGTCGAAACCGATAAAAAAGGTAAACAGCATATCTGGTGCTGGGTGACTGATATTCCGCTTAACGAAGAAACCATAGAACCCGTCATGAAAGGAGGGCGCTGCCGATGGCATATTGAGAACCAGACGTTTAACACCCTGAAAAATCAAGGCTACGATCTCGAACATAACTACGGTCACGGTGAGAAGCACTTAGCCACAAATCTGGCCTATCTGACGATGCTTGCTTTTCTCGTAGATCAAATACAGGAACTGTGCTGTCCCCAGTTTCAGGAAGCTTTAAGAACCCGCTCAAAAGGAGTCCGTATAGCATTATGGAAATGGATACAGGGCTATTTTTTGCATTGGCTGATAAAAACGTGGGAGGGGCTTTTTTACACAGTAACTCATGGTATTGAAGAGAAAAGGGTGATTCCATTCGATACATCATAACCGGCCATATCGTAGCTACGTTCAGGGGTGACATTTTTTCTTTAAAGCTCCGCTTTGTTAATTGGCGGCTCAGTTTTGATCGGCTTCATTATTTTTGCTGCCTTATTGTCAATACCAACGATCATCGACGTTCATCATGCGGGAATAGCTGTAGTTACAGTGACATCATCACCCATTACAAGCCATAATGATAAGCTATAATCATATTCATCAGCAGGAGGCTGTACCACTATTTCTAAATCTTTATACCAGGATTTAGGAAACTTATCCTGTAAGTTTTTAATCTTTTCCAGATTGCCAATATTAGAAGTAAATAAAGTGGCTCTAATTAAACCACTGGCGCCCATTAGTTTAGATAAGCTATATAAGTTAGACTGTTTATCTTTATTTTCGTTAAGAAGAGTGAACAAGTATTCATTGTTAAACATCGCAGAGACAAATACATGATCCGCCCCTCCAAATTCCACATTTATTTTTTTTACATCTATATTATTAGATCTCATCATTAGCACCTGAAATCCCTCCTATTTATTACTTTCTAAAATTTAAATTTGATTTAATATGTTCATCTATTTTTGATATGCTGCCTAATGAATATATATCTATCAAGCTAATATCTAAATTTAAGATATTATTTATATTTTTATGCAGTTCAACCAAAGTCATTGAGTCAAACCCTACATCAAATAAACCTTTATCAGGGGTATCTATTTTTTTATTAATAACACTTTCAGCTATATCTTTTATATCACATAAATTTGTTGATTTTTTAACTTTAGTTTGCGATAACTCTTTATTTGCCCATTTCTCTATGGCATCAACATCTAACTTGTTATTACTGGTTAGAGGCCAATCATTTACGCATAGAAAGTGTTTTGGCATTAAATAACCGCTTAAGAGCAAACTCGAATTTCTTTCAATTTCACTCATTGTTAATCCCTGTTTTTTAGCTGTAGAGTCTAATTCTATTGCAGCAATAATTAATCCATTCATAACAAAACAATAGGCCTTTTGAATATGGATATGATCTTCAAGCAATGACTCAACTTCATCAAGCTCCACACGATGTCCATTTATTTTTACTTGCCGGTCATTTCTTCCCAGATAATAAAAATCTTCCTCAGAGTCACACTCAACATAATCACCTGTGTCATAAAACAATGTATTATTTATCATAGTGAAGGCTCTATCATTTTCTATGTTATTATTTATGTAACCGCACGAAAGCCCATTTCCAGATAAAAAAAGCCTGCCACAACTATTTTTTTTGAATTTTTTTATGCGTTCATCAAAAAACAGATAATCAACACCATTCACAACTTTTCCGATAGATAATCTTTTTTTCTCAATCAACTTTTTCAATACTAAGCTTTCAACAGTTGAGAAGATTGTATTCTCTGTTGGACCGTATCCATTATAAAGACTTACAGAGTTTGTATCGTGTAAAAATTTTATTGATGCAGCTAAACTAACCTTATCTCCTCCAATAATAATGCTATTGACCTTTTTTAAGGCACTGTAATTATCATCTAGTACTTTTTTGTTAAATAAACCAGCGGTCATCCACATGCAAGATATTGAGTACTTCTCAATCTGACTCTGTAATGAATCATCATCTAGAATCATTATTTTATTTATTAGAACTAATGTATTACCAGATAATAGAGGTGTGAAAATTTCAAAAATTGACGCATCAAATGATAATGATGAATACGACAAAAATACTTCTTTCTCAGAAAATCGCATAAATTTTGGATTATCAAGGAGATTCATCACAGATGATGAACGAACCTGTACACCTTTTGGCTTTCCAGTGGTTCCTGAGGTAAACATAATTGCCATAACATGATCGAATATCAACTTGCCTGATTCACAGTCATGGTTTACCTCTATTTCATCACTAATCATCTCATTATAAAAATCAACATCTCTAACAACTCTGACTTTATAAAAGCATTTTTTTATTTCATTTATTGATTTATTTGATCGGTCATTATCTACAGGTATATATGTAATATCCAGATCAATAGCTGCCAACATTAATATTATAGATTTAAATCTACTTTTAACATTAATTAAAACTGGTAGTTTACAATCTCCTAATGATCGTTTACATGATTCAACTAATAAGTCAATATTCTTGTATGAATATGTTTTCTCCTCTGAAATTATTGCTATTTTGTTACTATTGGAATTCCTTATAAAGGATAACTTTTCTTTCAATAACATTTTACATCTTCATTAATTATTTATTAATTACCAGAGCTTGGACACCAACCTTAAATTATCCGGAACCTTATAATTTACTGTGTCAACTAATGTGTAAGCACTGATTAGTTAAAGTACTATAGTATAGCGCTATTAAACTCATTAACTCCTGAATTCAAGTCATAAATGCATAACCCATGACTTTTCTTGCATTCACTCCAGTTAACTCTTTGAATGCCTCATATGGTGTTTTGTAACCGAGGCATTTCCTGGGCCTGCTGTTCAGCTTGTCTACCGCAATGATAACGTCTCTTTCTTTGACGTTATGAAGCTCCATTGATTTGGGAAAGTACTGCCTGAGCAGCCCATTGGCATTCTCATTCTGGCCTCTCTCCCAAGAGTGGTAGGGCACAGCAAAGTAGCTGTCGCAGCTCAAGGCTTTGTTGATTGCTTCATGCTGAGCAAATTCCTTACCGTTGTCGTAAGTGATCGTTTTAACAAACCTTTTCAGGGGCTTGAGTGTATCAATCACTGCCTGTTTAACCGCTTTTGCTTTCTTTCCTGGCAGCGGAACAGCAAGGCGCAGTTTAGTCTTTCGCTCATCCAGTGTGGCAATGGCACCCTTATGGTTTTTGCCGATTACGGTATCCGCCTCCCAGTCACCAACACGCCCCCTGTTGTTGACGATCTCCGGGCGCTCTTCAATACCTACCCGGTTAGGTATGCCTGTTCGGTTATGAGCTGAACCATATCGCTTTCGGTACGTTTTTTTCTGATGGCGCAAGTGTTTATACAGGGTACCGTCAGTGCGCTTATCATCCTCTATGAACTGGTAAATCGTCTCATGATGCAACTTGATTATCCCTTCTTTTTCAAGCCTTCCAGCCGCTTGCTCAGGACTCCAGTCAGCCCGGATATCTTGAGCAATCCGTCGCTTAATATCTTCCGTCAACTTCACCGCCTTGGGTTTTTCCTTATGACGCTGTTGAGCCTTACGATGAGCCTGCTGGTGCCTGTAACCACGCTGCCCTGTGTTGCGTCCTAACTCCCGTGACAGCGAACTCTGTGAACGCCCGAGTTTTTCTGCAATTTTATTTTGAGAAGTCCCATTTTTCAGTTCGATTTCGATATAATGTCTCTCTTCAGAGCTAAGGTGCTTAAAGGCCATCCTTGGCGTCCTCTGTTTGGCAGCAATTCCCGCAGACTTGATTAAAGCCCTTAATAACAAGGGCTGTAGCTTGGTAGCCTCTTGCTAAAATCGCAGACTATCCGGTAGAATTTCACCACAATAATAATAACGATGCTCATGTTGTGCCGCTAACGAAACCAAGAACCATTGCTGAAAAACTGCTCAAAATAGTCTCTGATGAAGCGGGTCAAATTCCAGACTTTCGCAAGAAAAGCCAACATGACAAAATTGTCCTTCATGATGCGGTCATGAGTGGCCTGGCAGTCATGCACCTGAAATACCCTTCATTACTGGCTTTTGATCAGGATTGTGTCAATAACCCAGATAGGCTCAAGAACTTAAAGTCGATGTACAATGTCAGCTGTGTCCCCAGTGATACCTATCTGAGGGATCTGATTGACCCTATCGAAACACGCTATTTAAGGAAGTTCTTTACCCGCCTGTTTGCCTTTGTGCAACGATCTGGGCGGCTTAAGCAGTTCACTTATTTTGAGGAAGGGTATCTTGCGCCTATCGATGGTACGGGGCACTTTTGCTCAGGGAAGATTAGTTGTCCTGAGTGTTGTGTAAAAAAGCCAGGCAGCAAAAATCCGCAATACTACCATCAGTTACTGGCCTGCTGTCTGGTAAAGCCGGGCAAGAAAGAAGTATTACCTTTAATGCCTGAACCCATCATCAAACAAGTTGATGCGTCAAAGAATGATTGTGAGAAGGTAGCGCTCAAGCGGCTATTGGCGAATTTATCCAGAGAGCATCCGCACCTGCCACTGGTTCTGACTTTTGATGACCTGTACTCAGATGGACCGACCATCAAGTTGGTAAAGTCCTTTGGCTATAGCTTCATTATGGTGGCAAAGGATTCAACCCATGAGTCGTTATACCAGGCCGTCGATGAGCTGGATTGTGCAGACAAAGTGGTGCGCTATGAATATACCGATGATAAAGGGTTTACGCACTGGTTCCGGTTTGTGAATGGTGCCCCCATTAACAAGTCACACCCGGATGTGCTGGTTAACTTTCTCGAATATATAGAAATTGATCCAGAGGGCAACAAGAAGTACGTCAACACCTGGGTCACGGACATTGAGCTTTCAGCCGAGAACGTGAATAAATTCATGCGAGGAGCACGCGCTAAATGGAAAATTGAAAACGAAACGTTCAATACACTGAAAACACAGGGCTACCATCTCGAACACAATTACGGGCACGGAAAGCAGCATCTGGCCAGCAATCTGGCATGCCTGACTTTTACGGCCTTCCTCATCAACCAGATAGAACAACTGTCTTGCAAGCTCTTCCAGGAAGCGCTCAAGATAAAAAAGTCTAAAAAGGCATTCTGGCATGCCATACGAGGGCTGTTTGACTGGTTCTGCATTGATAACTGGACAGACGTATTTACAGCTATCATTGAAGGGCGAAGTGTGAGCTTGAAGTTGCTGACTGTCGATACGACATAGAGCGTTGATGTTAGCCCTGTGACCTGTGTTACCTGTCATTAAAACCGACTGCCGATATAGCAGCAGTCTGGCTCTGTTCATCCGCGATAAAATCATTTTTAATTAACTGAAAATGTGCCAGCCGGAATCTGGTTTGCGGGAATTGCTGTCTGTTTGGTTTGGTTGCTTAACAGAGTACCCCTGAGTTCTGATTCACTTCAAAGGCTCTGTAACAACCCTCTGGTTACAGAGGTTATGCATTTATGATACAAATTCAGGCTCATTAATTTTTTGGGTTATTGCTTTTTTTATTGAAATTACTGTTTTTCCATCAAGTCTTGTTTTTTTGTTGTGTAGCAATATCAAAGCAACATCTGGGTTGTTTGTATGAATAGCCATTTCAGTGGGGGTTGATCCAAAACTATTTCTTAAATTAGGGTTGGCACCCTTTTCTATTAAGTGTGCCACTGTTTTATCATGCCCGTTCATGACCGCCAGATGAAAAGGAGTTGTTTGGGTATTTCCTTTTTTAAGGTTGAATAATTCAGGTTGGGATAAGCATACTTGATCTATCAAGTTGCCATGATTAAAAAGGGTGAATATGTGTACTGGTGTAATTCCATTGTTTCCTTCCATCAATAAATCAAACCCATTGCTAAGAAATATTCCTATAATTTCTGATTGTCCACTTTTGCATGCAAGAAAAAATAAGTCTATTAACTCAGGTGTTGGTTGTATATGGTGTTCATTAAATATTTGACCTGAATCCGTGAGTTCACTGTAGCCCAACTCCTCTGGATCAACCACAAAACGTAAGTTCCAAGTTAAAATGCACCCACTCTAATTTTCACCACCTGGGTGCATTTTTGTGAAACTGAAAATTGAACAATCACAGACGGAATTTTATACACCGGTCGCAGGGCTTTATTTCGTTGGTCATGCACTCAACAAAAAGACAGCGTTAAGCAAATCCCTGCGCAAAATAAAAAAAAGGCACCGTATCACTCATATCGACCTGATCAGAGCTTACTGCGGCCAACTGGCTCAGGGTAAAAGTGATTTTGATAATGTTGATAATAACCGGGATAACGACTGGTTCCGGTTGGCAATGGGCATTAAACAAATGCCTTCAGCCAGCCGCTTAAGACAGCGTTTCAATGAAGATGCCGCCCAACTGATTCCTTTCATCGAGGACAGCCTTACCGATGTCCTGGTTAATCTTCAGGTGCCCGTCACACCCCTTCCGAAAAAACTCGATAAGAAGCAGCACATACCACTGGATATCGACGTATTCCCTATGGATAACAGCAATACCAAAAAGGAGGGGGTCGAGTACACGTATAAAAAATTCTTTGGTTATGCCCCTATTGCCGCTTACTTTGGCTGCGAAGGCTGGTGCCTGGGATGTGAATTACGCCCAGGCTCTCAGCACTCCCAGAATGATTTTATTGGCTTTTTACAAGCAGTGCTGCACCGCAGCCGACGTTTGACCCGAGCGCCTATTCTGGTTCGCCTTGATAGTGGCCACGATGCTGAGGAATCGCGCCGGGAAATCGCCGGGTTCAAAGGTGTGAATCACATTATCAAGCTCAACCCAAGAAAGTATCACACCAAGGAACACTGGCTCCCCATTTTTGAAGAAAAGCAAGTCAAATGGGAGGAGTCGCGTCCAGGAAAGAGTTATGCGACACTCTCAACCGTCTATGAAACCAACTATGGTAACCAGCGTCTGATTATTCGCATTATCAAGCGTACCACTGATACTGTAGGGCAGAGATTTCTGACACCCGATTATGAGCTGGAAGGATGGTGGACAACACTCAGCGAAGCTGACTACAGCGATGATCAGATCATTAATCTTTATGAGGATCATGCGACCAGCGAGCAGTTTCACAGTGAGTTGAAGACTGATATGGATTTAGAGCGCCTGCCTTCAGGCAAGTTTGACACCAACGACCTGGTGATGTGTTTGGGTGCACTGGTCTATAACATTCTGCGCTACATGGGGCAGAGTTGCTTGCTCGGGCCAGATGCGCCGGTACGTCATAAAGCCAAACGACGCCGGTTAAAAACCGTGATACAGGAACTCATCTACCTGGCTGCCCGTCTTCTGAAAAAAGGACATCAATACCGGCTACGCTTTGGTCGTTACTGTCCTGGTTTCAGGTCTTTCCATCAATTAATAAGCCAGCATGCACTTTGTTGATTGAATAGCGAGATAGAAAAAAATGCCATAAATGAGAAAGTACTGTATTGATAACGGTAGGGCTTCTTTCAACCTGTCTTCAAGTTTGATGATATTTTGATCAGCATTTATGCTTAAAAACGACATAAAAACACTTCAATCAATAACCCGAGTTATTTTCAAAGGAAAAAATTAATCAGCACATTTTCAAAACTGCCGGGCAAATCAAGAAATCACGGATTCAGGTTTGAGATATAGCCATAATATTATTGTTTCTAATTGCTTGTCGTAAGTTTAAAGAGAGTAATGTATCTCTTTGCTCTTGAGTAAGTTTTTCATAGTCGATATCTTGATCAGGTAAGTTCTCAATAACTGCTGGATAGCTGCAAAATTCTGATATACATCTATCCTTCCCTCATGCAACCCCCAATCAATCAAGAGCAAGTGTACTCACCTGCGAGATTACTGAATCTTGTTGCTCAGCAGCAAGGGCAGATTACTCAGCAGCAAGAGCAGATAGCGAAGCTTCAAGCGCTTGTTGAGGCACTGCAAGCGCAGATTCGTCGTCTTAAAAAACTGCCGCCAAAGCCTGATATCAGACCCAATACAAAACCAAAAGATGATGGTAAAAAGGGTGATAATGGTCCCGGTGATGACAACGAACCGCCTGATAATTCAGGGAAACGTAAGGTTGAGAAGCCTGGCGAACGAACACGAAAAAATCGCCAACAGCCTGATAAGCCAGCAACAGAAAAAATCATCACCGTAGAAGTATCTGATGTCCCGTCTGGTTCGACACCAAACGGATTTAGCTCTTTTTCTGTACAAGAGCTGACTATTCAGGCGTTCACGGTCGAGTATCATTTGGAGCAATGGCAGACGCCCGACGGACAAACCATCACAGCAAAACCTCCCGAAAGCCTGCATGGACATCACTATGGACCACAACTCCAGTCCTATTTGTTGTACCAGCATCACGGTTGCTCGGTGACTCAGCCGCAGCTGTTGGACTGGTTGTGGGATATAGGAATCTCAATGTCCGCGGGAGAACTTCATCGGCTACTCACTGAAGGTCATACTGACTTTCATGAAGAAAAAGACGCTTTGCTGGCAACAGGGTTCAAATGCTCCCGCTACATCCAGACCGATGACACCGGAGCTAGGCATAAAGGACAAAATGGCTACTGTACCATTATCAACAATGAGCTATTTGCCTGGTTTGAGAGCACAGGCAGTAAGAGTAGGGAAAACTTCCTGAGCCTCTTGCATCGCCCCTGGAAGACTTATTCCGTCACGCAGGACGCCTTGGACTATCTGGAAAAATTTGATTACCCGGAGAAGTGGCTAAGCATCATCAGGCAATACATGGGCGTTACGTTTTTAAACCGGGAAGCCTGGGAAGCAGCCCTTAACGACCATGGGCTAACGGGAAAGACCCGGCGCAAGCAAGCAGCAGAAGCGCTTATTTACAGCAGCTTAATGGCTCATGGTATGGGACACCTGACCACATTCAGTGATGGTGCTCAGCAGTTCAACGTATTCAACCATGCTCAATGCTGGGTTCATGCGGAGCGGGGATTGGCTAAAGTCCACCCGGTCAATGAGCAGCAAGCCAGTGCACAGTACTGGTGTCGTACATGGTTCTGGGCTATCTACAACGATTTAAAAGTCTTCAAGGCCAGCCCCGATAAAAGTAAAGCTCAAAACATACGTCGCGATTTCAAGGCCCTGACTAATACCCAGGTAGACTTTCCTGATTTACAGGACGCACTGTCAGGGCTGGTCGTTATAGAGAAGGAATTGCTACAGGTACTCGATGCTCCAAGCCTTCCGCTCCATAACAACCTGAGCGAAAGCCAAATACGGGAATACGTGAAACGACGAAAAATCAGCGGCGGCACAAAAAGCAAAGCGGGAAGAAAGTGCCGGGATACGTTTGCCAGCCTGAAAAAAACTTGCCGGTTGTACGGTTTATCGTTTTGGCATTATCTGAAAGATCGAATCATGGGCAGTGGCAGTTTTCCCTGGTTGCCCGACCTGATAGAACAAGCATCCAGCGACTTTTCGTGTGGGTTAACCAGCAGTTATTGAGAACTTACTTGATCAGCAACTGATTCTGTATTTCTTGTGGTTGCATTTCTTTGTAAGCTGATTTTTTCAAGGGCGCATAGTAAATTATTATTGTTTTTTGTTTGATGGAATCGACTCAATATTTCAATCGCTAAGGAATCGATTTCATCTTCTTCAAATTCAGTATAAGTGGAACCTCCAGTGTTGAGATAGTTTTGATCAAAGAGTGTGATTTTACCATCTTGTATAGAAAGGGCTATTGTATGATCTAATGAGTTAATTTTAAATACCTGCTGTTGATTTGGGATGGAGCTGACATCCTCGCATAGGGACAATAATAACTCCACCAAACTGAAATGATCCAGGTTATGAATAGTATATTGTGAGGATAAGTGGTTGGATTCATCAGGTGATGAGGAGGCTAAGGCTTTGGGTAAAGCATAGGGTGATATCGCCTGGGTACTTTGTATTGGCAGGGTATCTTTGAGCTCTGTCAAAGAGGGTGCATAGTAAAGGTATATGGTATCCAGGAACGCAGGTATTTCAAGTAGATGTTGGGTATCCTCATCGAGTTTAGATAGGGGCTGTTTGGTGAACTTAGCCATATTTCTTGCATCTCTAATTGCATCTCCGAGGTTGTGATAACGCTCTCCCCAAAATAACCACCCTTCCTTTGGGTCTGTTGTTAATGTTTCTATACGTTTATCAAATGCACCTTGATCATCAGCAAGTACTGACTGGGTCCAGCTTAAGACAAGCCCTTCACAAACCCCATTTGGTATATCCTTTGCCTGTATATGCCTGATTTGGGTGCCTATGGATGTAATATTTTCCTGAAGCTTTTCCCAATAAGTAGGGGGAGGGAGAGAGACTGTGTTTTTTTGTGGTGCGCTATTTGTTGGTAGCTCTGTTACATGCATTGAATGGGTTTTATTTAGGGTATGAGTACTTTCAATCTTCCTGTTTTTTAGTTGTTGGGAGATAAATTTCCGGACTTTTGTAATAAGTTCTGTAGAAGGAGCCTCTTTTTCATGAAGGTCAACATTTTTTAAAAGGCTATTTAACTCATCATCATCTGTTACTGGTACTTTTATCTTTTTGTCTTTCCATACTTAACTTTAGAGTTAGTATGACATGAACGTTTGGTTATATTTTAAAAATTGTGTGCAAAAATACATCCAAACGTTTTTTCAGATTCGGTATTATTCTTGATTATTGCGTTGTTGCCGCTATTTATGCCGCTTTTTTCTTTTCTTTGACTATTCCGTCAGTCAAACTATTAAAATTGAACTCATATTTTTGGCTATATCGGTTCCAGCCCTCACGAATAGGTAATCTGGGGATAATTCCTGCGAGTGCAAATCTTAGCATGCCAGCGGTGGTTGTATCCTGATCCCGCCAAGGAATCCTTGAAATGCCCACGCTTGCTTGATTTTTACAGACGGTCAACAGTTGCAATAATGCGTATCCAGCCATCTTCAGATGCATCCACCGCAACAGAGTTCTCAGCTTTTGCTGCCATAACTGGCGGCAACCAAATGAATGTTTAATTTGCTGAAACATGGGTTCAACCGGCCATCTTTTCGCATAAATACGAAGGATGTCTATACCTTCAAGTCCAGTATTGGTTGCAATGAATATACGGCTTTCTGTCAGTCCTTTATCATTTTCAAACCGACCCCAGACAACCCGAACCTTGCGGCCTTTCAGGAAGCGAGCCCGACATACCCGGGTGCGATAACGTATCTTTCGAAATCTGCCGTATATTCTTACGGTTGTTTGATATTCCGGTAGCTTCTCCACTTCCGGGGGCGTCATTTTGATGCCATACTTTTTGGGTCGCCCACGTTTTTTTGCAGTGGACTCCAACGGTAAGGCATACAATGCCCGGTTTAACGGGATTTGCCCTACTACTTCATAGCCCATTTCCAGAACGGGTTGCATTAGCGTCCAGTTCATATACCAACAGTCTGTCAGCAAGCGCAGTCCTTGCACCTTCACCTCTTGCCTCACTACTTTTAGCATGGCAACAGCGATTTTTAGCTTACTGGCATTGCCTGAAGCAGGAGATGGAAAGGAAAGCACAGGGATGGCAGTAAATACTTCATCTTTAGCCCGCTCAAATACAACAGCCAGGGATACCCAGCATTGTCCCCAGATATACGTTGGCCGGTTCCTTTTTTTACTGTGCTGGTGATGGGTTCGGCAAGCGGGAGCCTTGTCAGAAAAACGCTCCACCACCCAATCATCAAGACCAATGTTGATAAGTTCACCCCGTGGTACTTTTGAGCATACCAGCTGAATGAGCCGGCATGCGAGGCTCCTCCACCGCCACTTGCCTTGAGAGAGCCAATGGTGGTAACTGCTCCATACGCATTGAAAGTTATTAATAGATAACAGCGCCTGAGTGACAAAGCCTTGCCCGGATAGCATGCAGCCAAAAAGAAGTTCGCAGAACGTAGGTACTGCTGTTGGGGATAGCGCTGAAGCAAGAAACGTTGTATATAAGGCAAGCTCCCGGAGGATCTCTTTATGATCTGAAGTGAGCATAGCAACCATCTTTGTATTTTGTTTGGAGATGGTTGCTATTAACCGATTTCAGATGAAAATCGTACTATTGTTCTTTGGTAACTCTAAAGTCGAGTTTCCATACTATTTCCATATATTCCGATCCTTTTACAGGGGGCTGGTTCTGTAGGATATCAATTACTTGTCCCCTAAGGATATGAATATTCATGAATATGACCTATTAGGTTTAAGCTAGTAATATAGAATTCGTCTTTTTTTTCAATATCTTTATGCTGCCTGATCGTTGTTTCATGGGGTGTGACTGGTTTGAGTGGTTGCGTTATTTTATTAAAGCCCGATAAGCACTGTTTTTTGTACTATATTTGCTTCTACAAGGTTTGGTGGTATCTACCCCGGTTAGAGCGTGAACAGCATCTGCTGCAAGCAGGCAATAGTCGTTTTTTCTATTCAAAGGGATGCTTTTTCCGAATTTATATTAATTCTGCCAGTGTGAGTGGTCAGTCTTGATATCATATAGTTCTTAAAAAGGTTTATTTTTTATGAAAAAAGCATGTGCATTTATTCTGCTTACACTTTTTTCATCAGCTTTATGGGCTGTCTTTAAATTAGAGATATATCAAAAAGGAGGGCGTGGAGGATTTGTATTTAAAGATGAGGATACCGGTTTTGTAGAAAGAATGTGTCCTCTTACTTATTCATCGCCACAAAAATTATTTAGTAACGAAGTAGGGCTGAAAGAGCTTAGTGAGGATGTTCCTCATGATAGGGTTGATGGAGAATGCAACATACCAAGGCAAGAAATAATGAAAGTGTATGTTATTGGGTTTAATAATTTACAAACAAATTATTATGTTAAAGAACAATATGCATTCATAGTTGAATATAATAATGGAGATAAATATTTCATATTTTATTTTTATAAGCCCAGTGATCCATCACGTGTGCGTTTAGCTATAGAATTGGCAACAATCCAAATTGGGAATATGGTGCTTGCTAGTATGAGGAGGATATGTCAACCAATATATGATAAAGAGTTACACCCTTTGTTTGCTCATACAAAAAAGTATGGCATAGTAGCTCAAGTGAAATTAGATGGAGAAGATGCTGTTTGGAGAAGTGATGAAAAATCTGTTCGACTGGGGGACTTTCTTACATGTACTTATGATTTGTTAGTAGAGACAACAAAATTTTAAACCAAGTCCCTCAAGCAGGGGTTAAGGGATTGGGTCTTGAATATTGGAATCACTTATGCTGAATCAATACTCAAAACCCAAACCTGGTTTTATTCAGTGGCTTAAAAATACAGTTACAGTTAAATTTAAAATACCATCACTAGACCAATCCCAAACTAAGGTAGAATGTAAGTCATCAGTTAATGGTATTTGTCTATGATGATTTACATTAACCCTTACGTTTGTTAAATACAGTAAAGTGGTTTTTCTGATATAGGGTGTTTCTTTATTTAATAAGGCGTCAGTCATCTCTTCATCGGTTTCAAATTGTAGATCAGATAGGGTTCCATATTGCATGTTGATTTCCTCTGAGCATTGCTTTATTTTCTCTTTAATATGTTTTTCTATTTTTTTCTGCAAAGATTTAATGAAAGCTGGATAATTCAGGCTGTTATTGAATTTTTCATTTATTTTAAAGACTAAATTTTGTTGAAGCCATTTAAGTTTATCCCATATTCTTTCCTGTATAACAGAGCTTTGATGCCAGGAAAATTGATCTTCTGTAGCTCCAGCCATAATTTTTTGTACTGGAACTATTAAAACAAACAAAAAAATAGATTCTTTAACTCTTTCATTTTGATGTCTAGCCTTGGGTTTAAAAATCCCAATTATAGGATAAAATATTTAAGATTTCCGGCAAAGTCAATGTTGAGGTCATTAGAAGGAGGTAAACAGTAAGTGTTTATTGGCTACATTACGACCAATATACTGGTAGAGTAGTTTTTCAATTTCTACTTTTTTTCATTATTCATGTTTCTGTATAACGTATCACCTCTGTGGCACAACGTTCGATAATTCACCTGAATCCGTGAGTTCACTGTAGCCCAACTCCTCTGGATCAACCACAAAACGTAAGTTCCAAGTTAAAATGCACCCACTCTAATTTTCACCACCTGGGTGCATTTTTGTGAAACTGAAAATTGAACAATCACAGACGGAATTTTATACACCGGTCGCAGGGCTTTATTTCGTTGGTCATGCACTCAACAAAAAGACAGCGTTAAGCAAATCCCTGCGCAAAATAAAAAAAAGGCACCGTATCACTCATATCGACCTGATCAGAGCTTACTGCGGCCAACTGGCTCAGGGTAAAAGTGATTTTGATAATGTTGATAATAACCGGGATAACGACTGGTTCCGGTTGGCAATGGGCATTAAACAAATGCCTTCAGCCAGCCGCTTAAGACAGCGTTTCAATGAAGATGCCGCCCAACTGATTCCTTTCATCGAGGACAGCCTTACCGATGTCCTGGTTAATCTTCAGGTGCCCGTCACACCCCTTCCGAAAAAACTCGATAAGAAGCAGCACATACCACTGGATATCGACGTATTCCCTATGGATAACAGCAATACCAAAAAGGAGGGGGTCGAGTACACGTATAAAAAATTCTTTGGTTATGCCCCTATTGCCGCTTACTTTGGCTGCGAAGGCTGGTGCCTGGGATGTGAATTACGCCCAGGCTCTCAGCACTCCCAGAATGATTTTATTGGCTTTTTACAAGCAGTGCTGCACCGCAGCCGACGTTTGACCCGAGCGCCTATTCTGGTTCGCCTTGATAGTGGCCACGATGCTGAGGAATCGCGCCGGGAAATCGCCGGGTTCAAAGGTGTGAATCACATTATCAAGCTCAACCCAAGAAAGTATCACACCAAGGAACACTGGCTCCCCATTTTTGAAGAAAAGCAAGTCAAATGGGAGGAGTCGCGTCCAGGAAAGAGTTATGCGACACTCTCAACCGTCTATGAAACCAACTATGGTAACCAGCGTCTGATTATTCGCATTATCAAGCGTACCACTGATACTGTAGGGCAGAGATTTCTGACACCCGATTATGAGCTGGAAGGATGGTGGACAACACTCAGCGAAGCTGACTACAGCGATGATCAGATCATTAATCTTTATGAGGATCATGCGACCAGCGAGCAGTTTCACAGTGAGTTGAAGACTGATATGGATTTAGAGCGCCTGCCTTCAGGCAAGTTTGACACCAACGACCTGGTGATGTGTTTGGGTGCACTGGTCTATAACATTCTGCGCTACATGGGGCAGAGTTGCTTGCTCGGGCCAGATGCGCCGGTACGTCATAAAGCCAAACGACGCCGGTTAAAAACCGTGATACAGGAACTCATCTACCTGGCTGCCCGTCTTCTGAAAAAAGGACATCAATACCGGCTACGCTTTGGTCGTTACTGTCCTGGTTTCAGGTCTTTCCATCAATTAATAAGCCAGCATGCACTTTGTTGATTGAATAGCGAGATAGAAAAAAATGCCATAAATGAGAAAGTACTGTATTGATAACGGTAGGGCTTCTTTCAACCTGTCTTCAAGTTTGATGATATTTTGATCAGCATTTATGCTTAAAAACGACATAAAAACACTTCAATCAATAACCCGAGTTATTTTCAAAGGAAAAAATTAATCAGCACATTTTCAAAACTGCCGGGCAAATCAAGAAATCACGGATTCAGGATTCAGGCATGCTACCTTATTCATGACTACTCATGGTTATGGCGATAGTGTGTAGGCAGTCTCTATAACCATAAGGGCAGCATATTATCAGGTGTGCCAATATCAGACGACCATGGATTTTTGAAGGTGTGGGTGAAACGCTGAATTATTAGCAATAGCATTTATTATTGCTAGTAGTTTAAATAGGATTTGTCGATAATAGCATGCCCATCGGCATAGGTGGAATTGTATAAAACTGTGCTTGTTATTTCTGATTTTTAAAAGAAGTAGATCATGAACTCTCCTAAAGCATTGGAAGTGCAGAGAATAGCAGACGCTATCTATAAGGCGGTTATTGAACAGCGGCTGAAAGCAGGAACCCGACTGGTTGAAACCCGCCTGGCAGAAGTGATGAAGGCCAACCGCAATCATGTTCGGGCGGCAATAGAAATCCTGAGCCTTCGTAAGGTAGTAACCATAGAACGAAACCGGGGAGCATTTGTAGCCAGGCCGGGGGCGGAAGAGGCGCGGGAAATTTTTGAAGCCCGAAAGGTCATTGAGAATGCCTTGATTGTGATTGCTGCCAGAAAATGTACTCCTGATCACCTGAAAAAGCTGGAACATATTATTGCCCTTGAACGGCAGGCGGAAACGGACAGTCATAGGCCGGGTCTGGTTCGACAATCTGGAGAATTTCATCTGGAAATTGCCCGGATTGCCGGTAATAAACGACTGCAGGAAATGCTGGAAACCCTGATTGCTGGCAGTTCGCTGATTGCAGGCCTGTATGAACAAACCAGTGATTTTACCGTTTCCATCGCCCAGCATCAGGAGATCCTTGATGGGTTGAAGAAAAAGGATGTTGAGCAGTTACCAAAGATTATGGATAACCACCTTGGCACCATAGAAGAGAAAGTCCTGGCCAGTTATCTCCACAAGCATGAACCGGATCTTGCCGAAATTTTTGGTTAAAAATTTAGCAGTCTCAAGGGGAATAGAAACCCACACTATTCTCCATCAACCACTTTCTATTTTCAGCAAAACGTAAAGCAATGATTTCTGGTGATACTTTATGACCTGGGTCAATAACTGCGTTTTTCTTGCTGGTATTATTGCTAGCAATTTAATAATAAATAGTTAACAAAATTAAAAAGAAAGGGTTTTAGATAAATAGCCATGGATTGGTATCAGTGTACATAACAAATCTTGTGTCCCGTAGATTTTTACAATTTGTTTGCAAATTTCAGGAGTAATTAAAACAATGAGTTTCCCTGATCTAAAAACCCGCTCGGTGGTTAAGCCTGGTACCTATGCCGTTATTCCACCGGAAGGTCGGGTCATTAATGTCATCCCTGGCATTGAAGGCTGCGAACTCAGCATTGTTGGCTCACCTAAAATTGGCTGTAGTTTTGTTCAGTATGTTGGCAAAGTGAAGGCGGAAGGCCAAACCACTAAACCCTTTGCAGCTGAATCCGGTATTGAAAGTTTTATTTATGTTATTGATGGCGAGGGAGAACTGAAAGTCACCATCGGTGGCGAAAGTAAAACCCTGTCTGCCGGTGGCTATGCCTATATCCCTGATAATAAAGCCCTGGAGTTTGCCAATACCGGGCGTGATGAGGTTCGCATTCTTCTCTATAAGCAACGCTATATTCCTGCGGAAGGCATGCAGCCCTACACCGTATTCGGAAATGTCCATGATATTCAGGAAGATAATTATATGGGGCTGCCACAGGTGTGGATTAAAGATCTGTTACCTGTAGATATTAACTTTGATATGAACTTCCATGTGCTCAGCTTTGATCCGGGTGGCTGTCACCCCTTTATTGAAACCCATGTTCAGGAGCATGGTGCTTACCTTTTAGAGGGCGAAGGAATTTATTTGCTGGGACAGGATTGGGTGCAAACCGTAGCAGAAGACTTTATCTGGTTCGGCCCGTTCACGCAGCAGGCCTGTTATGGAACCGGTGATAGCCGGTTTACTTATATTTATTCAAAGGACTGTCACCGGGACGTTGAGATTTAATTCTAATTATAAATGAAAACACCAGTTTTCTGCGGGAGTTGAAAATGTCTATTTCCAATAATTTTAAAGCAAAAGACATTCGCGATCATTTAGAAGCTACCGGAATGAAAGGTCGAAATATCACCTTTCTCGATGAATTCAGTAAAGAGCAAATTACCCATCTGTTTAAAGCCGCTGAGATGCTGGAACCCTTTATGCGTACAGGCACCAGCCTGCTAAAGGGAAAAACACTCTATACCCTGTTTTTCCAACCATCGACCCGTACCCGCTGTAGTCATGAGAATGCCATGATTCGTCTGGGGGGGCAGGTAATCACGGAGTCCGATCCCCTTCATAACTCTTCAGTGGCCAAGAATGAAAGTTTGTACGACTCCTTACGTACTACGTCCAAGTACGCTGATGTCATTGTGATGCGCCATCCTGATGACAAAGAAGCTCTGGGGGCTATTGAGCACCTGACCGGTCGCGGGGTTCCTGTTATTTCCGGGGGCTATGGTCATGTAACCCATCCAACCCAGGGATTGCTGGACAGCTATACCTGCTGGCGTGCCTTTAATAATGAGCTGGAAGGCAAGAAGATTGTTATTTCGACCCCTGACTTGAGTCGGGCCCGATCCGGGCAATCCTTCGCCCTGGCACTGGCATCTATGGGGGCACACATTATTTATACCGGTGCCAGTGAGCTGGCAACACCCGAGATTGTCCGTAATAAATTGATTGCCATGGGTGCCAGTTTTGAAGAGCACTTTGATCTTGATCAGGCGGCCCATGAAAAACTGTTTATTGAGAAAGGTGTTGATCTGGTTTATCTGCCGGGTTGCTCTGTGAAAAAAGACGATCCAAACCGTGATGATTTCATGAAGAAAATGGATAACTACTATCTTGGGTTGGATATGCTGGAGCGAGTGAGGGCGGCGACAGGCAAGATTGTGGGGGTTCATCATTCCCTGCCCCGCAACCCGGGGGAGTTTGATTTTGCCATTGATGACTCTCCCCATGAAATCTACTTCAAGGCGCTGGAATTTTCTGTGGCACTGAGAATGGCATTGCTGGCTTCAGTGGTGGGTGTTCACTAATGGCCTGTGGAGCTACCAGCTAATTGGTAGCTCCAAACCGTTTCATCTAATCCATTTCTCTTTGAATCGCTGGCTTGAATAAGCCGGGAGTGCTGCAATGTCTGAAGCGGCTGCGACAAAACCGGACATCAAAACAAAAAAGACATTCAAAATGCCTGATATCTACGTTGTGCTCGTGGGTATCATTATGGTGATGGGGATTCTGACCTGGATAGTCCCTGCCGGAGAATATGCCCGGCAAGTCATGGAAACTGTCCATGGCAGCAAGACGGTTGTTATACCGGGTTCCTTTGAATATGTAGCTTCCAGTCCAGTGGGCTTTTTTGATTTATTGTTCTCTATACCCAGAGGGTTGGAAAATGCCGCAGAGCTGGTGTTTATGACCCTGTTGGTGGGCGGTGCCATCGGTGTGATTCGCCGTACCGGCATTATCGAAATGGGCGTCAATTATTTACTGACGGTTCTTGGCCAGAGAACCCAGCTGATGATCCCTATTCTGACCTTATCCTTTGCCACCATTAGTGGATTTATCGGTGTACCGGAACTCTCCATCGCCTTTCTGCCCATTGTCATGCCCCTTATGTTCCGCCTGGGTTATGACTCCATCACAGCCACAGCCATAGCCATGCTGCCTACCACCCTGGGGTTTGCCTTTGGTATTACCATTCCGGGTACGGTGGGCATTGGTCAGGCGATTAGCGAACTGCCACTTTTTTCCGGTGCCTGGCTCAGGGCTTTGACCCTGTTTGGAGCCATGGTGATATGTATTGTTTACACCATGCGTTATGCCTCCAGAATTAAAGCGAATCCCGAAGCCAGCCTGATGTATGCCGAGGATTTAAATACCCGTCAGGCACTGGCAGCAGATAACCAGGCGTCAGTGTCTGAATATAGCTTCCGTCATAAGCTGGCAGGTATTTTTACCCTGTTGATGTTTGCTGCCATCATTACGGCCATTTTGAAACTGGGGCTGAGCTATTCCCAGATGGGTGCACTGTTTATGGGGATGGCAATTGTCACTTCATTAATAGCGGGAGATAGCCTTGACCGCATGTGTCAGAACTTCAATACCTCCTTTAAAGAGATGCTGGTGGGGGCATTAATTGTGGGTATTGCCCGGGCCATTTCTTTAGTGATGATGGATGGCAATATTATCGACACCATTGTTCATGGCATGGAAGTGGCCGTTTCCTCTTTGCCTAACTCATTGACGGTAATTGGTATTTTCATCGGACAGTTATTGATTAACTTTCCGGTGCCCTCCGGCTCAGGACAAACCATTCTGACCATGCCGGTATTAGTGCCACTGGGGGATTTACTGGGAATCACCCGGCAGACACTGGTGCTTGTCACCCAGTGGGGTGATGGGCTGACCAACCTGATCTTCCCGACATCCGGCTATTTTGTTGCCACTCTGGCCATTGCCAGAATCAGCCTGAGCCGCTGGCTGAAATTTTATCTGCCGCTGTTTGTCACCTTATGTGTGATGGCAGGTATCGTGATGACTGTATCCAATGCCATGGGCTATGGGCCATTTTAAATACTAAAAAAACCACTAAAGGCCATTGGAAAAACCTATTTGTAAAGAACTATAAAATAAACAGGTGATAATAATGAAAAGTAGTAAATCCAAAGCAGATACGGTGATTTGCAATGGCCTGTTAGTATTGGAAAACGGCACTATGGAGGGGGCTCTGGCCATCAAGGATGGCAAAATTGCAGCCATTACTACCCATGAGTGTGCCCCTGAGGCAAACCGGGTAATTGATGCCCGGGGTATGGCGGTAATGCCTGGTTTGGTGGACCCCCACAGTCATATCTGGGAGCCAACGCACTACCCGGAACGAGAGGATTACCTGACCGGTTCCCAGGCGGCAGCTGCCGGTGGTATCACCACCATGATTGAAATGCCGTTGTCCGTTCCCCCAGTAACCAATCGCGATGCCTTTACCTATAAAGAAGGTATCGTTGAAAAAAAGACGGTGGTTGATGTGGCATTCTGGGGAGCCTTAACTGAGAAATCCACCGGCCATTATGCTGAATTAAACGAATGTGGTTGTGTGGCTTATAAAGTATTCATTCCTTATGCCAGCCCTGATTACCCTCACACTCCCGATTATGCGCTATTAAAGTCTATGGAAGAGATCAGCCAGTTTAATGGGCTGGTGGGCGTTCACGCCGAGAATGCAGATATTATCCACAACAAACAGAAAGAGTTTGAAGCAAAAGGTATTTTCAATGGTGCCGCCCATGAGCAGGCTCGTCCTGAAATTGCGGAGCTTGAGGCCATCAGCCGGGTGATTCTTTTTGCTGAGTATACCGGTTGTCGTTTACATATATGCCACCTTTCAACAGTAAAGGCACGGACACTCATCAGGCAGGCAAAGGAACGGGGTGTGGATGTTACGGTGGAAACCTGTCCGCATTATCTGGTTCTGGATACCGGGGATCTGGAAAAACACGGTGGTTTTGCTAAGTGTAATCCACCCTTGCGCAGCCCGGAAAACCGGGAACAGTTATGGGCGATGTTAAAAGCCGGTGAGTTCGACATGATTGGTACCGATCACACGCCTTATACCGATAATGACCGCCTTAAACATGGCAACAATATCTGGAAAATGCCCCCGGGGATTGGCGGCATGGATTTGATGTTGCCCCTGATGATTGATGAAGGCTACCACAAGCGGGGCATAGCTCTGGAACAACTGGCGCAGTTAATGGCAACGCAACCGGCCAAACGTTTTGGCCTGCCTCACAAGGGAACGCTGAAACCTGGCTGTGATGCAGATATTACGCTGGTGGACCTTAATCAGGAATGGACTTACAGCTGGCGTAATTCTTTTGCCAAGGCCAAATGTACACATAGCCCATTTGAGGGAAGAAAGCTAAAAGGAAAGGTTATGGAAACCCTGGTGAGGGGGGCAACCGTTTACCGCAATGGGGAAATACGGGTTAACCCGGGGTTTGGCCAGCTTAATAAACGACATTCATAGGGGCGAACCCTCTTGGTTATAAGAAGAGGTAAAAGACTATGGCCAGGAACTCCATTACGGCTGACTCACCAAAACAAGATAAAAAGCGATTTGAATTCCCTGATATTTATATCATCTTAATCGGCTTTATCATTATTGTTTCACTCTTTACCTGGATTGTACCTGCCGGCAGTTACGAGCGTATGGTATTGCCCAATGGGCGAGAGTCGGTTGTGGCGGGTTCTTATAAAGTGATAGCCCAGACCCCTGTGGGTCTTATGGATATTATTACGGCTATTCCCGTTGGCTTGCGGGCAGCCTCCAGCGTTGTGTTTTTAACCTTGTTGGTGGGTGGTGCCGTGGGTGTTATTCGCAGAACCGGGGTGATTGATTTTGGTATTAATAAACTGATCCGGCTGATGGGTAAAAATGTTGATCTGGTGATCCCTGCCCTGATGTTGCCTTTCGCCTTAATTGCCGCCTTTATCGGAACGCCTGAGCTGGGCATTGCCTACCTGCCCATTATTCTGCCCTTAATGCTACGGCTGGGGTTTGATTCCATCACGGCAACCGCCATGGTATTGCTCTCAACCACCCTGGGTTTTGCCTTTGGTATTACGGCGCCGGCAACCATCGGTATTGGGCATATGTTAGCTGAGTTACCTATGTTCTCTGCCGCATGGTATCGGGGCACTTTTTTTGTGCTGATCCAGTTTGTGACCATTCTGTTTGTTATGCGTTATGCCAGAAAGGTCAGGATGACACCTTCCCTTGCTATTAATCGTGAACAGGATGAGAAACTCCGGTTGGCTTTAAAGGCTGAAGATGCCGGACAGGTGGATCATTTCAATAAACGTCATCAATCCGCAGCCATTGTCACCCTGATCATGTTTATTGGCATTATTGCCAGTGTCCTTCAATTTGGTTTGGGGTTTGATGAAATTTCCGGTCTTTTCATATTGATGGCCATAGTGACTTCATTAATTGTTGGAATCAAGGCTAACCGGATTTGTTCAAACTTTAATGAGTCATTCCGCGAAATTCTGGTGGGAGCTTTAATTTGTGGGGTTGCCAGGGGTGTATCAGTGATTCTCACCGAAGGGAATATCATGGATACCCTGGTTTTCTATCTTGCGGGTATGGTGGAGTCACTGCCTGGTGCACTGACTGCCGTGGGTATACTGATGACTCAAACAGTGTTCAATTTTCTGGTGCCTTCCGGTAGTGGCCAGGCCTTGATTACTCTCCCC